>JANOHP010000016.1:0-3937 GCA_031406575.1 Hyphomicrobiales bacterium | reverse complement strand
TCCACGGACTCCCGTGTCGACCGCAGCCGCATCGTTCCGAGCCTCTATCGCCACCTCGTCGGTTGGCCAGAACTCCTGCGCGAGATTTACGGCGCGCTCGTCCCGCGTCTGCGCAACGGCGAGATTGTCAGCGTCGTCCGAAAAATTGCATCTGCGATGGACGACGAGGCGAAGACGCTTGCATCGGGGTTGCCGGCGCTGGTGATCCTCGATCGTCACCCGGAGGTACGCGAGACGCTGGACCGGTTTTCGCTGCTCATTCCCGAGATGGTGGCGATTGGCCTGCTGCTCAGGCGCGGGCTCGACGAGCGGCTAACAGGGAGGCAATGATGCGCGAAGGTAAAGTCGCGATCGTTCCGGGATATTCATTTACCTCAAAAGTCGAGGGTGACCCGACTCGGATGCTGCCCGCTGGCGGACCATCCCGGAGGTCACACAGAAGGTACGCTCAGGTTCAGCTTTTGCCACCTGAGGCCCCTTGCCCTGACTGCAGCAGCTCTTTGATGCGAGGCAAATGCTCGCGACCCCAATAGAGGCTGCCGTCCTCGAGCAGGAAGCTTGTTACGCCGAATACGCCCGCTGCCTCGGCAGCGCACTGGATCTGGGTCAGTTGTGCTCGTCCCTCCCCAGCGGCATAGTCTGCGAACGCCGAAGCATCGGCGCCGACCTCCTGCAGCACTGCACCGAGCACGGCCACATCCTCGATATCGAGTTCCCGCTTCCAGAACCGCTCGAACACGCGATCATGGTAGGCGCGCAGAACACCGTGCTGCTTGGCGTAGAGCATGCCGATGTTGGCCAGCGAGGAATCCCAGATCTTTTGAGTTCCGCGAATGACGAGGCCGCGACGGCTCGCCTCCCGACGACAATCCATGTAGCTGTACTTGACCCGGCGCCATTGGTGCGCGTTACGGCTCTCCTCGACGACCTTTCCGCTTGCGTCGAGCGTCGCGCTGCCGAGGTAGGACGGGATATCGAGCGTATAGGGCAACCAGTCGAGCCGAACGCCGGTTTCGCGTTCAAGCTCATAGGCGAGGTCCTTTGCGAGATAGGCGTAGGGGCTCTTGTAGTCCGTATAAACCTTGATGGTCCGCATGGTCATGACCTCGGCTCACGGTGCGTCTGCTCACGGTCGAACATCTCGCCCTGAATCTCATCGGCTCTGAGCATGTACTTCTGAATCTTTTGGCTCGGCGTCTTCGGCATCTGGTGCATGAACGCAAGATAGCGCGGCACCCAGAAGCGCGGCATGTGCTCATCGCAAAAAATCCACAGCTCTTCGGGCGAAGCTCGCGCGCCATCGCGCAACACGATCACGGCCTTCACCTCGTCCTCGCCGAGCTCGGATGGCGCCGCGACGACGGCACATTCGAGCACCGCTGGGTGACGATTGAGCACAGCCTCGACCTCCGATGACGAGATGTTCTCGCCGCGCCGTCGGATCGCGTCTTTCTTGCGGTCGACGAAGTAGAGGTATCCGTCGGCATCGGCCCTGGCGTTGTCGCCGGTATGGAACCAAAGATTCCGGAACGCCTCAACGGTCGCCTCGGGGTTGTTGTAGTAGGCCGTCAGCATGGCGAACGGCCGTCTCGGACGCACCAGGATCTCGCCGACCGTGCCGACGTGAACAGCCTGATCGTTGTCGTCGGCGACCATGACATCGAAAGTCTCCGTATTCGGCTTGCCGCATGAGCCTGCACGCCGAGGCTCGCCCGGCGGTGTCATGGTGACGACGCCGGTCTCTGTCGCCCCATAGACCTCGACGATGCGGCAGTTGAACCGCCGTTCGAAGGCCTCGTCGACCTTGGCGAAATAGAAGCGACGGGCTGGCTGATCGGCATCGTTGGGGCGCGGCGGCTGCTTCATCAGGATCGGCACCATCGAGAATATGCCATGGGCGACATCGGCGCGGGCGCGACGCACGTCGTCCCAGAATCCCGATGCCGAGAAGCGCGGCGCGATGGAGATGCGCCCACCGTTGATGATCACCGGCACCACGCCCAGCCACGACGCCACGGCGTGGAACAACGGCATGCAGGTGTAGATCGACTGCCTCTCGCCAAAGTCTGTCGCCCGGATCCAGTCGCGCGCGAAGGTGATGACATGCGCGTGGCTGGCAAGCACGCCCTTGGAGGGGCCGGTCGTGCCCGAGGTGAAATTGATGGCCAGCGGGTCGGACGGCTGGATCTCAATGCCGGGGTTGCGGTCGGGCGCGCTCATCACGTCGGCCAGCGTCGACACCGTGATAGAGCCGTGCAGTAAACTCGGCATGCCCGGCGCCGGGTTTGTCAGGACGACATGACGCAACCTCGGCAAGCGTGCCACTACGGCTTCGAGGCGTTCGAGCAGCGGCGGATCGATCACGATGTGCGTCACGTCGGCCTTGGCCAACTGGTAGCGCAGAATGTCGCCTTTGTAGTCGGTATTGATCGGCACATAGGCGGCGCCCGTGCGAGCGGCCCCCAGCCAGGCGTCGACGAAGGCAAGCGAATTTGCCGCCATGATCGCGACCTTGGCCGCTCGGTCTGCACCGAGCGGCTTCAAGCCATTTGCCGTGCGATTGGCAATGAGATCGGCCTCGATGAATGTTCGCGACACGCCGCCAAATTCGATGAATACGCGGTCGCCGTGCCGCGCGGCGGCCGACCGAAGCAGGTTGCCAAGAACGAAGTCGGTGGGATCCAAGCCGTTCATTGCCTCTCCACCTGCAGTCGTGCAGGACCGCCGTTGGTCGTGATCATGGCGTTGAGGTGCACGGCGGCTCCGCGTGATGTCGGCCATTGATGTTTACTGATGGCACAGCACTGTCTCGACTATTGGTCGCGGACGTCGGCAACCCAAAAAGGAGTTCGATGTGTGTGACCATGAGATACTCGACTTGGCACCGCTGCCGCTGCAGCGCGGGCTGACGCTGCCAAAGGCTCATCTCGCCTTCCAGACCTACGGCACGTTGGCGCCCGACAAGTCGAATGTCATTCTCTACCCGACGTCGTACGGCGCCCATCCTCAGCGCTCCGCGATTAGGGGGGTGATCCGCTGGACCTCGACCCGGCGATTTTTCGCTTCGGGACCCGGTGTTTCGATCTTGAGGAACTGCTCGCCGTAGCCCTGCGTGACGAGGTTCTCGGCAGGAACACCGAACTCCTCGGACAAGCTCTGCGCGACCGCCTCTGCGCGCCGATCCGACAGGCTCAGGTTGTCTTCGTCAGACCCGACGGCATCGGTGTAGGCCGCGATCAAAAACAGCTCGTCGGGTTTTTGCTCGAGCAACCGACGCATCGCCTTCGCGACGCGCGCGAGCTTGGGGAACTGATCGTCCCGAACCTCCCACGAACCGAACTCGAAGGTGATGGTGTCGAGATCAACCCGGCGCATGCGCTGGCGCAGTTCGTGATTGAAGCGAACCTCTTCCAGCGAGTAGGACCGCTCCAGCTCCTCGACGGGTGGCGCGTTGAGGGCGTTGTACAAATCATCGTCCGATGCGCGGTCGTACTCCACGATGTACTGCTCGCGGGGGATCCGAATGCGCGGCGGCGGCAGATTGAGTGCAATAGCGAGCCCCAATGCCCCGACACCTACAACGATCCCGGCGTTCCGCAAAAAGCGTCTATTGTCGATGATGCTGAACTCGCGTCCATCGCGATCTCTGCGGTAGCGGCGAACCAGGCGACCGTGAGTATCGACCACACTGACGACGTGCACGCCATCCGAGCGTACGTAGAACGTTTCGCTGTTGCCGTCGGGCCGCCGCTCCGTTCGCGCGTCGCGGTGCAGGCGCCGAAAGCGCTCGGATTCGTCGTGACGGATGATGATGCGATTGTCCTGCTTGATGATCACGCGGTTTCCGGGTCCGGGTTCTTGAATGACCGTCCGCCTACCGTCATCCTCGGTGCGCTGGGTGCGGCCCGTTTTCAGCTCCTCCAAGCGCGGCCCGGGT
>JANOHP010000010.1:0-4317 GCA_031406575.1 Hyphomicrobiales bacterium | reverse complement strand
GGCCTCCCTGTTGCCGACGGCCCATGAGTCAGAGAAAAAATGATTTGGGAATCCCGAAACTGACGACATCAGCGGCGACGGAGCCCGATTTTCTGTCCGCTGTTGCTCAACGGACTCGCATCAACTGACGACAGGCCCTAGGGTATGGAGAAAACTGGTTTCCCGGAGTTCGCGCTCGTGACGCGGACATCCGGGATCTTTCCCGGTGCCGCAGGAGCGCGACGGCTGCTTCGGCGGGGAACCAGATCAGATGATCACCGAAGGAGGATATGTCGCGCACATATGGCGATATGATCGAGCCACACCGTCGCACACGACATCGACCGGGAAAGACCCCGGCTCTGCGCAGCGCTGCCGCGCCGCTTCGGCCGGGGAACCAGACTCGGGTATGAAGAAAACCGGTTTCCCGGAGTTCGCGCTCGTGACGCGGACATCCGGGATCTTTCCCGGTGCCGCAGGAGCGCGACGGCCGCTTCGGCCGGGGAACCAAGTTGCGGGACGGCGCTCACGATCGCCCTTGCATCGGCAGAGGGGTCGCGCCCACACTCGGGTCGCGAGCCATGGCCGATGGCCGTCCGCCTCGAAACGCATCCCTCACGGAGAAGTCCCCATGATTTTCGATCTCCGCACCTACACCTGCAAGCCCGGCACAATCAAAGCGCATCTCGACCTTTACGAGAAAACGGGGTTTGCCGCGCAGTCGCGCTGCCTGGGCGCGCCGGTGCTCTACGGCACGACAGAAGTCGGTGACGTCAACACCTACGTGCACGTGTGGGCCTACACGGACCTCGCCGATCGCACCGCCAAACGCGCGGCCATGTGGAAAGATCCGCAATGGCTTGCCTACATCAAAGCATCGGGAGAACTCGGCGCGCTGATCAAACAGGAAAACACGATCCTGATCGCGCCCGCGTTTTTCAAAGTGCCGGGGCGGTGACAAAGCATGTCATCGCGCGGCTCGTCCGCGGGATCGTGCATTGCGCGGGCTCCGAACCCAATGTGCTGGTTCATCCAGATGGTGCCCGGTCAACCCACCCCTCAACGTCATGCCCGCGAAGGCGGGCACCCACGACACGTATCGGAAATACTCGGCGACGTGGCGTGGATCCCCGCCGCCCCAGGAGGACGTTGAATTGGATCACCTCAGGAGTGAGGCGCAACACTTGCGGAGGGCTGGATCCCGGCAACAAATGCAGGGATGACAATTTTTGGGGGCTGCCACCCCTCACCGATACTGCCCATCCCACTGGCCGGCCGGTTTTGTCTCGATGAGTTTTCCGTCGGGGCCGACTTCGGGACGCAGGATGGTGAAGACGTTTTCGGGATTGATGACGCCATAATCCATGTAGCCCAGGCGCGCGATGGGGCGCATGGCGCCGGTGTCGATGATGCCGTCTTTGATGTAGCGGTCGTCGATGTGGATGCCGACGACCATGCCGATCACCATCGTGTAGCCCGAGCGCTGATTGGGCGCGATCGGCGGCAGGTCGATCGTCTTCCAGAGTTTGCATTCGAAGACGGCCGGCGATTCCTTGACGTGCGGCGGCTTCACGAGTTTGGACGCCTTGGCAGTGATGCCGGCCAGCGGGAACTCGTCGACGCCGTGCGGCACGGACGCCGATGTGGTGTTCATGGCGTCACGCAGGTCCCAGTTCGCCAAGGAGCAGCAGAACTCGCCGGTGTCGTTGATGTTCTTCAAGCTGTCCTTGATGCCAGCCGAACCGAACACGACGTAGCTGGGGCGCTCTGCCACGGCATTGAAGAAGCTGTAGGGCGCAATGTTGGCGACGCCTTGGGTGCTGATCGTGGAAATCCATCCGATCGGGCGCGGCACCATCAAGGCTTTGAACGGGTCGTGCTTCATACCGTGCTTGTTTTCGATGGCGTCGTAGAACATGGCGGCTGCGCTCCTCGGATGACAGACACCGACAATGCGTCGGCGGGTCGGGACGGGTCAAGGCGGGCGTTCGAGGCCCTGGGGAAACGCGAGCGGGACGAGCGCAGGATGGCTCGAGCATCCCCATCCCGCGTCACCGCAGGCCGCGTAGACGGGGGCACTGGCATTTGACAGGTTCGCCGTTTCCTTGCGTACGTAGCTCATGGGGGGCGTTCGCATGGGTGGCGCAATGAGCTGGCCGAGAGGCATTGGACGGGTCGGTTTCGACAGGCGCGATGTACTCTGCGCGCTCGTCGTGGCGGTGTTCTATTTTGCCGCCGCTCGTGTGGGGCTTGCGCTGATGGCGCAACCGCAGAGCGTGGCGATTTTCTGGCCAGCGTCCGGGTTTGCCGCCGGAGCTTTGATTTTTCTCGGCAGCCGTTGGCGGGGTGCGATCGGCATCGGCGTGTTCGCCGCAACTGTCGCGGCCAATTTGCTGGGTGACCGCAACGGGGTCATGGCCGTCGTATTTGGTCTGTGTAATGCGGGCGAAGCGCTGTTGTTCGCCTGGATGATCGAGGCGCGGTTCGGGCCGCATTTCGAATTCAGCGATTTGCGTGCCACGGCGTGGTTCTTCGTGGCAGCTGGCGTCAGCGCGGCGACGATGGCGGTCCTCGCTTCGGCAACGATCAAGGTGGTCGCCAACCCGACGGCATCGTTCTTCGATATCTGGGCGGCGTGGTGGGAGTCGGATGCTGTCGGCATCATCGTACTGGCTCCCTTCCTGATTACGCTTGGACATGTGATGCGCACGCGGCCGCCGATGCGCGAGATTCTCGAAGGTAGCGTCGTGATCGTGTTGATTGCAGTCTTTACGGCGACCAACATTATGATCATGCCCGGTCAATACCTGCAGTGGCTGCCGTTTCCGGTGGCGGGATTGTTTCCCTTGTTTCTGTGGCTCGGCGCGCGATGCGGTCCAGCCTTCACGACCACGGCACTGCTGATGGTGGCCCTGGTGGTCGTCGGCACCATGACGCAGGGCGTCGGGCGTCTGGCCAATCCCGATGTCCCGTTCGAATACAGGGTGTTTGCGGCTCGTATTTCGTTGGCGCTGGTGGCGTTCAGCGCGTTGATGCTGATTATCATCATCGCCGAGCGGCGCAGTGCGGAAGCCCGCGTTCGCTTTTTGATGAACGAAATCAACCACCGTTCCAATAATCTTCTGGCCATCGTGCAGGCGATCGCGTTGCGCACGGGGCGAACAGGGGAGCCGGCGCAGTTTGCCTCATCGTTCAGTCAACGCATCGCGGGCCTCGCCGCGAGCAACGATCTGCTGGTCGCCAATTCGATCGGTGGCGTGGCCATGGTCGAGCTGATCAGGTCGCAACTGTCGCATTTGAGCGATCTCATCGGCACGCGCATCCAATTGCGGGGACCACCTCTTCGGTTGAAGCCGGATGCGGCGCAAGTGATCGGCATGGCGCTGCACGAATTGGCGACGAATGCCGTCAAGTATGGGGCGCTGGCGAATGAGGCTGGCACGATCACCATCGAGTGGACGGATGGTGAATGGTTGATGGTTCGATGGACAGAATTGGGCGGGAAGCCGATCTTGGAGCCGCCAGTCCGGCGGGGTTTTGGTCAACAGGTTCTGGTCGATATGGCCCAGCACCAAATCGACGCGACGGTGCGGTTGGACTATCCGACAACCGGGTTGATTTGGGAATTGACGGTTTTATTGGAACGGGTGAGGGATACGCTGCGGTTTGCGCCATGACCTCGACGGGGCGTCCCGGTGAACGCGGTACGGCAGTTGTCGAGCCGTAACCATCCCAAACCGCCGCATTGACAGCGGCCGAGACGTCGAGCGACATCTGGCGATGTTTGAATTCATGAGACTTTTGCGCGGGGAGCGGTGGCGTGTCTGGATCGACGGTAGGCGACAATAAGCGGCCGCTACTCGGCCTGCGGGTTCTCATCGTCGAGGATTCTTGGCTTGTAGCGGATACCCTGGCTGTCCAGTTGGAGGAACGGGGTGCCAAAGTGCACGGCCCATTCGCAACCGTTGCGCGGACAATCGAATTCCTGAGGAGCCACGACGTCGACTTCGCCTTGGTCGATCTCAATCTGGTCGATGGGTTTGCCGACAAAGTCATCGATATGCTGATTGCGCGCAGTGTTCCCTACGCGATCCTCACCGGCTATCGGGCTCTGCCGACGAATGTGGACGAATCCGCGGTCGCCTTCCTCAAGAAACCGTTCGACATGGCCGAATTAATCGACATTCTCGACAGATATGCCTGACTACCCAGCCACGTCCCGTGTCGCCGCAATTGCCCTGTAAACATTGGTGATTCGTGGTGGCGAGGAGGCCGGATGTGGCACGCAATGCGATCCAGATGCAGAAGGGCCTTAGCCTTTCCGAGTTGAACGAGCAG
>JANOHP010000259.1:0-3174 GCA_031406575.1 Hyphomicrobiales bacterium | reverse complement strand
CCTCCTTGCCTGCCGAGGCTGCCAGTTTTTGCTGATAGACTTGAAAACTAGCAGTGACCACCGATCCAACGCGATCGTAAGCAGGGTCGGCGAGTGCATCCGCTAGCGGCACGATCTCGAACCCTTCTCGGCGTACTCGCGCCATCAGAGGATCGATCGTCTCTGCCAGGAACGCCACAAAGTGGCCCAGAGCAATGCCAGTGACATCGTGGCCGAAGAATTCCCGGCAGCATTTCTGATCGTATTCAAGTTGCGCGATGCAGAAGTCGACGAACTCCGCTTTGAGGGCCTCCGCTTCTTGGCTCTTCCCCGTCTGCAGGAGCCAACGCCAGGCACGGTCCCACTCCCACTCGAAGAAGAAGCTCGTGACGTCCGCCGGAGCATAGCCGAGCTGCGCGAAGTGGGCATTGACGGCCGAGCGCTTGGACTCGGTGTTGCCCCACAGGTTGAGGGGATGCCGAAAGAGCTTTTGCGGGGCGCGATCGAGCCACGGCTTCAAGAGTTCATCGGCTATTGTGATGTCGGCTATGAATGCGTCGCTGGTGACGTCGTTCAGCAGCGGATGGCTATGTGTGTGATTGCCAACAAAGTGACCTGCAGACGTCCACGCGTCGAATATTTTACCGGTCTGCGGATCGACATCGAGCGGCCAGGAGTTGGCGAACGCATAAACGCCTTCAACCTTGTGGCGTTCGAGGCCTTCGATGACGCTCTCCGCAACCGAGGCGGGAGTGTAGCCCTCCGGCAATGCCAAGTGCGGATAGACCGGGAGATCGTCCATCGTAAAGGCAACGCGCATGGCCATCCCTGTCGGCTGCAAAGGGGGATCGCGTGCCGTCTGTGGCTAAATAGGCCGGAACCCGATGGAGACGGATGGTCACCTGGAACCGTCCGGAGGCTCGGCCTAGCCGACACCCAAAACGGCAATGCCGGCGCGATCAATGTGCAGTGTGCTTGGCGACGGCGCCCGCGAATTCGAGGATGGTTCCCAGGCGCTCGTCACCGACAATCAGGCGGTAATCCGCATGCTAACCGGCCCTTCCGTGATGACGGGCGCCGGGGCGTTGATGCCAGATGCGTTCTTCCCGATCCACTCGCGGGCAACGGTGACGCTTTGATCGGCGCCCGCCTTGTCCTTGCACAACGTGAAAGTCGTGCATCCGTCCGGGGTCCGCATGAGGCCCCACGACATGAGGCCCGGAACGCCGCGCAAGAGGGCCTCGACCTCAGTCTTTCGTTCTTCGAGAAGGACGGCGAGCTTCTTTGCTCCATCGCCTGAGTATGAACGTAGTACGCCGTACATGACGACCTCCATGGTTCACCTGCGGTGCGATCGAAACGATTGCACCAACGGCACGGTAGCATGGCCACCAAACGCGGCATAGGCGCGGCCTCGTGAACTTCATCCGCTTCATCCGCAAGCTGCCGATCTGCGCGACGCTCGACGAGCGTCGATGCGCTAGACCTGAAATCAACGGTCATGCCATGGTGTCGGCAACGCCGAGGCGGTGGCCACCCTGAAACGACCTCGGCCAAATGGGAGGAACGCATGACCGCATATTTGCTGATCGATCTCGACATCCACGATCAAGAGGGGTTCCAAGCATATCGGACCCGCACGCCCGAGTTCATCGCGAAGCACGGCGGCGAGTTTCTCGTTAAAGGCGGTGAGTTCGAAGTCATCGAGGGTGACTGGAAGCCGAACCGCCTTGTGCTCTTCAAGTTCCCCAATCGGCAGGCAATCCGGAATTTCTTTGCTGATCCCGACTACGCTGAAGTTGCGGCGATCCGGTTCAAGACCTCGAAGACGATTGCTGTTGCTGTGGACGGCGTGGCCTAACGCGGCAACACTGCCCATGCAAAGTCGCCGCAACAAAGGGCAACAGTCGCGCCCATCGTGACGCTTTCTAACATCCCACGTGGGGCGTTCAAAGGCGGGGTCTATTCAGTGATCCCGGTTGCGGGATGATCGCGCGGACATGTTGGCCCAGAATGTCCGTGAAAACCTGCGCATAGCCTGGCAACTGACGATGGATACTCCAATAGACCATGAGATCCATTTCCAGCAGCTGCTCGCGATGCATCAACGGGCTCACCCGCAAGTTCTCTGTGTCAAGGCGCGCCGTTGTGGGCAGGATCGCGATCCCGTGGCCAACGCGCGCCAGGGCCTGCAAGGTTTCGGGTGCCGTGCTCTCGTGTGCCACGATCGGGTAGACGCGTGCCAGCTGGCATGCGGCCTCAAACTCGCGTCGGGTACCATAGGTCGAGCGCAACACCAGTACCGGTCGTTGATGGAGGGCGCGGACGTCGATGACGTCGCCCGGAAGATCGAAATGCGACGGGTCAAACACCGCGACGACATGGCCGGTGGCGATAACCTGGCCCGTCACCGCCGGCCCCACGTCTGCACGTATGGAGAGGATGGCATGCAACTCTCCACGGCGCAGCATCACTATTTGATCGAACGAGCCGGCTTCCACGATTTCAACTCGGACACGCGGGTAACAGTCTGCGAATTTCCTCAAGAAGCCGGGAAGCAAGTTGGCAGCGGATTGCGGCGTGGCGCCGATGCGCAGCACGCCGCTTTCCGCGTCTCGCAAAGAACGGGCTTGTTCCAAGACATCATCTGCCTGCCTGAGCAGCAGCCGGCAGGATGGCAGAAGCTCCATACCTTCCGTGCTGAGCTCGAGCCGCCGGCCGACCGGGTCGAACAGGCGGACGCCGAATTCCGCTTGTAGGTTCTGCAGCTGGCGTGACAGCGCTGGCTGGGTAATGCGCAGTTTCTGGGCCGCGGCGGAGATGCTACCGAGCTCTGCGACAGTGACGAAGGTGCGCAATCGCTTCAGATCCACAGCACTATCCTATGCCGAAATTGCATGGAAATGGCCTGCCATTATGCATTTGAATGCCGAGCTGCATAGCGCGACAGTGCGGGCACAAGCGACGCGCGGGAACCCGTCGCGACGATGCCACGAAAAGGGGAAAACCGTGCTGACTGACCGTTACGGCAATCGCTTGACCACCACTGTCACCGCCGCGCGGGACGCCTATGTCGAGGGCTGCGATCAAATCCTCTCCCAATGGGACGGTGGGGTCGCAGCGTTCGATCGCGCGCTGGCCGCTGATCCCGACTTCTCGCTGGCACACGCTGGTCGCGCCCGCGCGCTGCAATTG
>JANOHP010000234.1:0-24745 GCA_031406575.1 Hyphomicrobiales bacterium | reverse complement strand
TCGTCCGAGGCGGAATTGCTCAGCGCTCGTGACGGGGACAGCCGACGCTGGTTGCTCATCGTCAGTGCGGTGCTGATCAGCCTGCTGAATTTCGCGTACTTCGTCGGGCGCAGCATCGTCGCACCGCTGCGCTCTCTGCGGGAGAGTTTCGGGCGCTTGGCTCAGGGTCATCTCACCGTCGAAATTTCCGGCCAGGAGCAAAAGAACGAGATCGGCGAACTGGCGCGCAATCTGGCGGCGTTCCAGGTCACCAGCGCGCGCGCGGCACAATCGGAAGCCGTCATCGAAGCCACGTCCGCAGAGTTCATGATCGTCGATCCGGACGGCCATATCGTGGTGGTGAATGCGGCTGCCATTGCCATGTTCCGAAAGGCCCAGAGCGACGTGCGCAAGGTTTTGCCGGCGTTCCGCGCCGATGATTTGATCGGCACGAGCATTGCCATTTTCGGACCGAGCCTCATCGAACGACGCGCCACGGTCAGAAGTGAACGCCTCCACATCGGCGAGCGCACGTTCGATCTCGTATTGACGCCGGTGGACAGCCGGTTGGGCGAGCATATGGGGGTCGCCGTCGAATGGAAGGATTTGACCGACCAGCTCGCCATCGAACGGGACGTCGCGAGCATCGTGCATGCAGCCGGTGAAGGCGATTTCACGCGTCGCCTGGACGAGGCCAACAAGTCGGGTTTCATGCTCGAGCTGGCCAGGGGCATGAACCAACTGACGACGTCCGTCGACAAAGCCATGACAGAGACCGTGTCCCTGATGAGTGCGCTGTCGAGCGGTACGCTCACCTCCCGCATGGAAGGTGACTACAAAGGCAAATTCAGAGACCTCAAGACCCACGCCAATCGCATGGGAGTGGCGATCAGCCAGATTGCATCGCGCATCAGTGACGCAACCAGGACCGTCCACAGCGCCACGCTCGAGATCGGATCGGGCGTCGTCAATCTGTCGGAGCGCACGGAGCAGCAATCGTCCTCACTCGAGGAGACGGCGGCATCGATGGAGCAGATGGCGGCAACCGTCCGGCAGACGGCGAACAATGCGCAGCTGGCCAATCGTGCCGTCACATCCACACGCGATCTTGCCGTCGACAGCGGCGCGGTGGCCGGCCAGGCGGTCGCGGCGATGACGAAAATCGAAGACTCGTCGCGCCAGATTACCGAGATCGTCGGTTTGATCGAGGAGATCGCGTTCCAAACGAACATCCTGTCGCTGAATGCGGCGGTCGAGGCGGCGCGTGCCGGGGAGGCAGGTCGCGGCTTTGCGGTCGTGGCAAACGAGGTTCGGGCCCTCTCGCAACGTTCGAGCCAGGCGCTGAAGGAGATCAAAGCGCAGATCGCCAGTTCCGATTCCAACGTCAAGGTGGGTGTCGATCTCGTGCGGCAAGTGGGAGGCTCGCTGGGCGAAATCGAGGAGTCGGTGCGCAAGGTGGCGGGCCTCGTCGCGGAGATCGCGGCCGCCAGCCAACAGCAGTCGACGGGGATCGATCAGGTCAGCAAGGCCATCGGCAGCATGGATCAGATGACCCAGCAGAATGCCGCGCTGGTGGAAGAGACGAATGCGGCGCTGCATTCGGCGCAGGTGCAGATCGAAGACCTCGCTCAGGCCGTCGCATTTTTCCAGACCGGCGAGGACAACGACGAGGTCGTTGCGCCAAAAACCGCGGTGCGGCCGATCTCGCCGCCCAACCCCGTGCATCACCAGCAGGGACTGATCGCGCGCCGAATCGCGACCCCCGGCTCTGGGCGCCGCGCGGCCGCAGGTGTCATGGCCGACTGGCAGGAATTCTGAGGACGATCGCGTTCGTCCGATCGCTGCTCTGGCAACACTGCGCCTGCACGGCGTGCGGCTGTAACCGGCGCAAGTGCCACTCGGCGTAGTGCGCCGGCGGCAGGCTCCAAGGGTGAGGTCCGGGATGAGGCACCGCAATACGCTTTGCTGTTGCTACGGGGCGGCCTCGTTCTATGGGCTACGACCCGGCGCACTCGCCTTGCGCAGCGCGCGACATGGGGCTAGATCAAGCGCCATGGCGCGGAAATCGCTGAACGCGCGCCCGGCAACGAGGATGCGTGATGGCTGCAACGAAACTTCTTCTGCTTCCTGGCGACGGCATCGGGCCGGAAGTGATGACCGAGCTCGAACGCGTGCTCGCGCTGCTCAACAAGACATCGAGAACCACCTTCGAAACGCAGACGGACCTCGTCGGCGGGTGCTCGATCGATGCCCACGGCGTGCCCCTGACCGATAGCGCGCTGGCCAAGGCCAAGGCCGCAGATGCGATTATCTTCGGGTCCGTCGGCGGGCCGAAGTGGGACAAGGTGGCGTTCGATATCCGCCCCGAAAGCGGCCTGCTCAAGTTGCGCAAAGAACTCGATCTGTTCGCCAACCTGCGTCCCGCCATCTGCTATCCGGCGCTGGCGGAGGCGTCGAGCCTCAAGCGGGAGTTGGTCGAGGGTCTCGATATTCTCATCCTGCGGGAGCTGACCGGCGGTACTTACTTCGGCGAGCCGAAGGAAATCGTCACGCTGGCCGACGGCCAGAAGCGGGCGGTCGACACGACCATCTACACGACGCGCGAAATCGAGCGCATTGCGCGCGTGGCCTTCGATTTGGCGCGCAAGCGTCGCAACAAGGTGCATTCCGCCGAAAAGCGCAACGTCATGGCCACCGGCGTGCTGTGGAACCAAGTGGTGACCGCAGTACACGCCAAAGAATACAAGGACGTCGAACTGCACCACATTCTCGCCGATGCCTGCGCCATGCAGCTCATTCGCGACCCCAAGCAATTCGACGTGCTGGTGTGCGACAACCTCTTTGGCGACATGCTGTCGGATCAGGCTGCGATGCTGGCAGGGTCGCTGGGCATGTTGCCATCGGCCTCGCTGGGCGCTCCCGACCCCAAGACGGGAATTCCAAAGGCCCTCTACGAGCCCATTCATGGCAGCGCGCCCGACATCGCCGGCAAGGGCATCGCCAACCCGATCGCGCAGATCGCATCCTTCGGCATGGCGCTGCGCTACTCGTGCAATATGCCCAAGGAGGCCGACGTGATCGATCAGGCGATCGCGGGCACGCTGGCGCAAGGCTATCGCACCAGTGACATCATGCAGCCCAACATGCGCAAAGTCGGCACGACGGAGATGGGCTCGGCGATCCTGAAGGAGATCGAGCGGTTGACGGGGTGAGCTGGACGACTTGGCCAAAGCACGGAGCATGTGATGGCAGACATCGACACCGAACCGAAAACCACAACGCAGCCGCTCAGCGCCAAGGATCAGGTGCGCGCGATGCTGGACAACATTCCCGATGACGTGACGCTCGAGGATATTCAGTACCACTTGCACGTGGTGGTGAAGATCACGCGCTCCGAGGAGCAGGCCGAACGCGAGGGCTGGATCCCGCACGAGGAGGTCAAACGGAGAATCGACGAATGGTTCGCCAAATAGTTTGGTCGCAAGAGGCCCTTGCAGACCTCGTCGAGATCAAGGACTACATCGCGCAAACGTCGCCGCAATCCTCGGAAGCCGTCATCAGGGCGATCGAGAAGAGTGCCGACGCGCTGATTACGTTTCCCTATAGTCATAGGCAGGTGCCGGAGCTGTTCGACCCCGACCGGCGAGAAACCTTCGTGCATCGCTGGCGACTGATGTATCGCATTCTGCCCGATCGCATTCGCATCGTCGGCGTCATTCACGGCAGTCGATTGCTGGGCAACATCGACGGACGATCGTTCGAGGAACCCGCACAAGTGGAGTACATGACATCATGACCAGCACCACGTTCGATCCTGCCGCTGCGGCGCGCTACATCGCCGCCGAACACGACGCGCGCAAACCCTTCGACAACCTGCCCGAGGCCATCGCGCCGCGCACGGTGGCCGAGGCTTATGCGGTCCAGGAGGCGCTTCGGACACTCTGGGAGCCCGTCTATGGCCCCGTCAAAGCCTGGAAGATCGCCACGACGACGAAGGTCATGCAGGCGCTGATGGGCATCGATCATCCCTGTGGCGGCATGATCTACGGCCGGCGCATTCACACCTCGCCGTTCACTCTGAAGCTCTCCCAGCACATGCACGTCGTCATCGAGTGCGAGCTGGCGGTGCAGGTGAAGTCGACCTTGGCGGCGAAATCCACGCCGTGGACGGCTGCCGAAGTGCGACGCGAAGTCGGCGCCGTCATGCCCGTCTTCGAGTTGATCGAGGATCGCAGCGCTGACTACAAAAAGACGAAGGCGCTGACGCTGATCGCCGACAACTCGTGGAACGCGGGCATCGTGCTCGGTGCGCCTGTCCCGGTGTCGGTGGACCGTGAGTTGAACGGGCTCGCGAGTGTGCTCGTGACACCGGGTGGCACCAAAGTCGGCAAGACGGATGATCCCATGGGAGCGCTCGCGTGGGTGGCCAACTTGGGGGTAGAGCGCGGTCGTCCTGTCGAAGCGGGCCAAGTGGTGATCACGGGCAGCGTCGTGCAAACCCTGCCCATTGCGGTGGCAGAACGGTTCGTTTTCACCATCGACACGATCGGCAGCATCGAGATCAATGCGGCCGAGTGACTCGGTCGAACATCCGTTGCTGCCGTCAGAACGGTGCAAATAGCGCTGAAAATCACCGAAAACCGTGGTAAACGCACCACTGCCTGCATTATCTTCAGTGCCACACAGGAAATCTGCTTCCGCGACGACGCAATTCCACATACTCAGCGGGCGCGGTGTTATTCGTTGCAAGATTGAGCCGTCCACGACCACCAACCACCAGCGGGAAAATACACATGGCTATGAAACCAGCAGCCAAGGCCGTCAAAGCGCCAGCAAAGAAAGCAGCAGCCGCAGCGAAGCCTGCAAAGGCCGTGACGGTGACGCTCAAGCACCTGGGCAATGCCCTGGCCGAGGCGCACGACATGCCCAAGAAGCAGGCCAATGAAGTTCTGGCCAACATGATCGGCATGATGACGAGCCACCTGAAAAAGGGCGCGCGCATCCGCATCGGCGGTTTCGGCGTGCTGCAGGTTCGCAAGCGGCCGGCCCGCATGGGTCGCAACCCGGCAACGGGTGAAGCCATCAAGATCAAGGCCAGCAAGAAGATCGCCTTCCGCGCCGCCAAGGAGCTGAAGGAATCGGTCTGATATCGGCTGATTGCCTGGATACGTCGACGGCGGTTGGAGCAACTCCGGCCGCCGTTTTCTTTGGGTGATCAGGGCTCGAGCCAGAGGCCGGCGAGGTCCTGGTTGACGAAATGGGTGGGCGTAATGTCGAAGCCTTTGACGCTCGACGACAGCGCAACCGTGCGGTTGAGCCACAAGAACGGCACCTGATAGGCCTGGGTCAGAAACCGCTGTTCGAAGGCGCGCAGGGTCTTGCGGCGCTCGCCAACATCGAACGTGCGGTCGATTTCGGCATAGAGGCGGTCGATCTCGCGGTCGACGAAGCGGCTGGGATTGTAGCTCGACACGTCGGCCGAGATGTTGCGGGCGAGCGCTATCGAGGGATCGTCGACGTTTTCGCCCAGGAAATCGATGATGGCATCGAAGGCGCCGCTGCGCATGGTGTTGGTGAGTGTGCCGACATCGACCTGAGCGTGTTCGGCAGTGACACCGATTTGTCGCCACTGGTCGACGATGAAAACGCCGGCCGGCGTGTAGGGGTCGGGGATGTTGCGGTTGACGAGCTTGAGGGTGAGGTTTTCCTGGCCCGCTTCCTTCAGCAGACGGCGCGCTTCTGAGCGGGCCGCCGCGATGTCCTTGCCAAAGCCCGGCCATTGCGTGAGTTCGACTTCGCTCGCCGCCCACGGAGACTCGGGCCGTTGGGTGGCGCCAACGAAGGTCAGTGATGACACGCGCGACAAATTCTGTGCGCCGCTCCAGCGATCGATGCCGAGTGACAAGGCGCGGCGCACGCGGGCATCGTCGAACGGTGCTTTCTGAGTGTTGAAGGCGACGACGATCAGGAAGTCATAGGGCTTGGAGAAGAACTGGATCTTGTCGCCCAATGACGACTTGAGCTGATCGCGGATGGTCGGTGATACCGTGCGGAACTCGGCGGCGACTTGGCCGCTCTGCAGCGCCGGGGCGAGACTCGAGGCCGATGTGTTGACCGCGCGAAACCCGTCGAGATAGGGCTTGGGGGCGTCGAAATACGCGTTGAAGCGACGGCCCGTCCAATGGGCACCGCGCACGCGCTCGCCGAAGACGAAGGGGCCGCTGCCCATGATGTCTTTGGCGGGGTAACTCGGATCCTGCGCCAGACGAGCGGCGCTGTAGAGGCAGTTGAAGGGACTGGCGAGCGATTGCAGGAAAGCCGGCGACGGCGTGCTCAGGCGAAAGACGACGGTGGCGGGATCGGGCGCGTCGATCTGGGCAATGCGGGAAAATTGCGACTGGCGGATGGAGACGACGCCTTCGGGTGGCTTGCGAATGCGCTCGAAGCTCGCTTTCACGTCGGCGGACGTGAGCGCAGAGCCATCGTGGAATGTGACATCGGGGCGCAGTTTGAACGTGGTGGTGAGCTTGTCGTCGCTTTCGGTCCAGCTCACGGCTACGTCCGGGGCCACGCGCGAGGTGTCCTTGGGGTCGATTTTGATCAGCAGGGAGTAGTGCGGCGACACGTAGTGCATCGTCGCGAAGCTCGTCGCGGCATGGCAGTCGATGGTCGGGGGATCGCCGAGCACGGCGTAAACGAGTTCCCCGCCGCGCTTGGGAGTCTGTGCGGAGGCGGGCGTCCCGGCGAGCGCGACCAGAGCCGCGAGAGCTACGGTCGTGCAGCGCCGAACCGAAGTCGAAAGTGGTGTCATGCGTGCGTTTCCTCGCCTGTTCGGGTCGGGTGGGTCATTGGGGAGAGACTCAAATACCGCGTCCGCCCGCGACATCGATAGTGACGCCGGTGATGTAGCGCGCCGCGTCCGACACCAGCCACAGGGCGGCTTCGGCCACCTCATCGGCTGTGCCGCCACGTCCGAGAGGCACCGTGCCCATGAGGCGCGCCACGCGGCCGGGTTCACCAGCGCCGGCGTGGATTTGCGTATCGATCAGGCCAGGGCGCAGGCCGTTGACCCGGATGCCTTCGCCGGCCAACTCCTTGGCGAGACCCACGGTCATCGTGTCGACGGCGCCTTTGGTGACGCCGTAGTCGAGGCATTCGAAGGCGCCGCCCAGTTTGGCCGCCATGGAGCTCATGTTGACGATGGCGCCGCCCTTGCCACCGAGCCGCGTCGACATGCGCCGCGCGGCCTCCTGATTGGCGGTGAAGACGCCGGTCAGGTTGACCGCAATGGAACGCGCGAGCTGATCGCGCGAGATGTCGACGAAGCGCGAATGGGGCCACAGGATGCCCGCATTGTTGATGAAGGCGTCGAGGGTGCCAAGCTCCAGGTCGATGCGTTTGAAAAGGTCCGCGACGGCGGTGGGATCGCCCATGTCGGCCTGGAAGGCGGCCCCCCGGCGCCCCGCAGCGCGCACGTCGGCGGCGACGGCTTCGGCGGCATCGTGGTTGGTCGCGTAGTTGACGGCGACGTCCCATCCCCGTTGGGCGGCGAGACGTGCGGTGGCGGCGCCGATACCGCGTGAGGCTCCGGTGACGAGCAGAAGTCCGGGCATGGGAGTTTCTCCGTCGATTTGGCGGCGCACTATTGCGCGGGATGGCGATGAATGCCAGGAAAACGGCACACCCCCGCGCGGGGCCTGTCGTGTCAGCCGGCTCGCGCATCACCGAGCTGGCGCCCACGGGCCCCGCGCTCCAATGAAGTATCCGCAGAGCCCCTCATGCCCATGATGATCGATCCGACAGGCCCTCACAGGGCGGGGACCTGCTGCAAAGCATCCGGTGCCGTTGCGATCGCGGACCCGCGATGACACCCAGTATTCCCATCCGCAAACGCATCGTGTTGATCGGCGGCGGGCATACGCATGTGCTGGTGCTGCGCGCGTTCGGCATGCGCCCGGAGCCCGGTGTCGGCCTCACGATCGTTGCGAAAGAGTTGGACGCGCCCTATTCGGGCATGCTGCCGGGGTGGGTCGCGGGTCACTATTCTCGAGACGACTGCACCATCGACATCGTGCGATTGGCGCGTTTTGCCGATGCGCGGCTGATTCATGGGGAAGCGATCGGCGTCGATCGATCGGCACGACAGGTGCAGGTGCGCGGGCGGCCACCGGTCGGCTATGACCTGCTGTCGATCGATGCGGGGATCACGCCGCTGCGCGACGGCATCGCGGGTGCTGCCGATGTCGCGCTGACGGTGAAGCCGGTGTCGACATTCGGGCCGCGCTGGACAGAGCTGCTGGCGCGGGCATTGACCCCGGAGGGGCCGCGCCGGTTCGTCGTGATCGGCACGGGGGCAGCGGGCTTCGAACTGGCGCTGGCGATCCGCCATAGACTGCTCGCCGAGCTGCCGAAGGCGGGATTGGACACGAGCCGCTGCACCTTCACGCTGATTGGCAGCGGGAGATTGCTGGCGACCCTCAATGCGCGCGCGCGCCGGCATGGCCGAGACGCGCTGGTCGCTGCGGGCATCGACTTGATCGAAGACGATGCGGCGGTCGCGATCAGCACAACATCGGTGACGCTCGCCAGCGGGCGGGTGGTGGCGTGCGATGCGGCACTGGTGACGACCAAGGCAGGCGCACCCCCATGGCTGCGCCAAACCGACCTGACGTGCGACGCGCACGGGTTCGTGGCCGTGCGCGCGACGCTGCAAATGCGCGGTGACGATGATGTGTTCGGGGTCGGTGACTGTGCCAGCGTGATCGAGCACCCCCGCGAAAAGGCCGGTGTGTTCGCCGTCCGACAAGGCCCGCCGTTGGAGCGCAACTTGCGTCTGCGGGCGCGGGGCGAGGCAGCGGTTCCCTTTCGGCCGCAAAGGCAGTGGCTCACCCTGCTGTCGCTCGGGGGCAAATCGGCCATCGCGGCGCGGGGACCGTTCACGGCGTCGGGCGATTGGGTGTGGCGGTGGAAGGATGTCATCGACCGCCGTTTCATGGACACGTTCGCGAAGTTGCCCGCGATGGCGCACTTACCGCAAGGCGCTGAAACCGACGCCGATATGCGGTGTGGCGGATGCGCGGCCAAGCTCGGGCCCGTCGTCCTGCAAGGGGCGCTCGACCGATTGGATGCGGGCGCGCAACGAGCCCCGGAGCCGCGCGACGACGCGGCGATCATCGACGAGGGCGGCGATACGCTGCGGCTCGAGACGGTGGATTTCTTTCGCGCGTTCTGGCCCGAGCCCTACCTGTTCGGCGCCATCGCGGCCGAGCATGCGCTCAGCGATATCTATGCCATGGGCGGCGTGCCGCAGCGTGCGCTCGCCATCGCCGTGCTGCCCTATGCAGGCGCCCGGCAGAGCGCCGACGATCTGTTTCAGCTGATGGCGGGCGCGCGCGCAACGTTCGATCGGGCGGGCGTCGCGCTCGTCGGCGGGCATTCGAGCGAGGGCGCGGAGTTGGGCGCGGGCTTTTTCGTGTCGGGTGGCGTGGCGCGGGATCGCCTGTTGCGCAAGGGTGGGCTGGCCGTGGGCGATGCGCTCATGCTGACCAAGCCACTGGGCACCGGCATTCTGTTTGCGGGCTGGATGCGTCGCCTCGCGCGGGCTCGCGATATCACTGTTGCTCTCGACGGTATGCGCAAGTCGAACGGTGTCGCGGCGCGCATCCTGTCGGCGCAGGGCGTGACCGCCATGACGGATGTGACGGGGTTCGGGCTTGCGGGCCATCTCCTGGAAATGCTGGAGGCTTCGGGCGTCGGCGCAGTGATCACGCTCGATCAGTGTCGGCGCTACTCCGGCGTCGATGACCTGATCGCGCAGGGCGTTCGCTCGACGCTGCTGCCCGAAAACATGGCGCTGGCGGACCGCGTCGGCGGCAAGGGGGCCACGGATGCAGCCCTCGCGCTTCTGCTCGATCCGCAGACGTCGGGAGGACTATTGACTGGAATCGAGGCAGGTCAAGCCGAGCGGATCGTGGCAGAGTTGGCGACAGCAGGAGTGGAGGCCACAATCGTCGGCCGTGTCGTAGCGGCGCCGGCCGAACATTTCCCTCGCATCATGATCGAGTGACGCAGCAGGAGGCAGTACAATGGCAGGCAAACCCAAGGTTGCAGTGATCGGCACCGGCGGCACGATCACCTCGCTTTCAGCGAACGGACCGCTCGATCTGTACGAATACACTTCGACTGGCCGCATGCTCGAAGCCGATCAGCTCGTCGACAAGTTCCCCGAAGTGCGCGAGGTGGCCGACATCGTGCCGGTGCGCTTCAAGGCCGTGCCGTCGACAGCGGTGGCGTTTCCCGAATGGAAGCAGATCGTCATCGAGGCGGACAAGGCCGTCGCGGCCCATCCCGATCTCGCGGGGATCGTCGTGCTGCACGGCACCGCGACGTTGGAGGAGACGGCTTACGCGTTGAACCTCACGGCGAAGGTGGCCATTCCAATCGTCATCGTCGGCGCCCAGCGACCAGCCAGCGCGCTGTCGGGTGATGCCGGGCTGAACCTCGTCAATGGCGTGCGCACGGCGGCGTCACCGCAGGCGCGGGGCCTGGGCGTGCTCGTCTGCCTCAACGACGAGATCCAGGCGGCGCGCGACGTGACCAAAACGTCGACCGCGCGCTTGCAAACGTTCCGCACACCCGACTTCGGCATTCTGGGCCAAGCCGATGGCGATGCGCTGACATTCTATCGCCGACCGATCCGAAAAGGCGCGCCGGATACGGAGTTCGACATTCGCGGGCTCGAGGCGCTGCCCCGCGTCGACATCGCCTACTCCTATGCGGGCAACGACGGCGCGGCGACGCGGGCGTTCGTGACGACTGGTGCCAAAGGCCTCGTCATGGCGGCCTTCGCGCCGGGTATGCTGGCGCCCGCCGAGATGGAGGCCGCTCGAGCTGCGGTGGCGGCGGGCGTGACCGTCGTCATTTCATCGCGGGCGGGATCGGGGCGCACGTTCAACTCGAGCAAGATCGTCAAGGCCGGGTTCATCACGGCGGACAATCTCACGCCGCAGAAGGCCCGCATTCTGTTGGCGCTGGCGCTGACCAAAACCAAGGACCCCGCCGAGATCAGGCGCATTTTCGCGACCTATTGAGGGATGTCGTTGGTCGATAGAGCTTCACGCGCAACAGGATGGGGGAAAACGCTCGTTTTCAGCGGATAGAGGCATCGATGCGGATGACAATGGGATCGCGACTGCGGCATTGAGGGACACGTGACGCGGGCGGTATCAGCCTGCGCCGGGCTATCTTGAGGAGGGCACCATGCCGAAGCTGATGAACCTGTCGATGGTGGCGCTGGCCGTCGTGGCAACCGTATCGATCGGCGGCATCGACGCCCAAGCCAGAACCTGTGTCAACAAGGCCGCCAGCGGCACCAACACGACCCAGGACGGCGCCAAGTTCCAAGCCTGGGAAGCCGTGCTGCAAGCGACCGACTGGGGCTCTTGGGCGAGCTTCATGGCCTCGGCCGGCAAGATCGGCACAGCGCCGGGCTATGCCGTGAGCAAAGTCGGCACGCGCTGCGCCAAGGGCGGCCTGGGCTACGAATGCGTCATGCAGGCGACGCTGTGCAAGTGAACTGACCGGACGCGCCGAGCGTCGCATTGGGCTCGGCTGCCCTCGCTTCCCGGTGTGGTCGCAAGGGGAAGGACGTCCCGGTTCTTCCCGCGTGATCACCACCGTGTGAAGTCCACTTCCATTGACACGAGCGCTGCGCCACCCAACATGCACCGCGCATACCAGACACGGTTGCGTCGCGGCCAAGAGTTTCGCGACACCCCGGGGGCGTGCGTCGTGCGTTGACGATTGAGCCGAAGCTGAAACCGCTCGAGGAGGTGCCTTTCATGTCCTCACCCAAAGCCCTGGACCTCGGCGGCATTCATCACGTCACGGCGGTGACGAGTGACGCGCACGCCAATCACATGTTCTATACGGGCATCCTGGGCCTGCGGCTGGTCAAGAAGACCGTCAACCAGGACGACGTCAGCGCCTATCATTTGTTCTATGCGGACGGTGCAGGCTCGGCGGGCACCGACATGACGTTCTTCGTGTGGCCAGCGGCACCCGAGCGTCGCGGCACGCGCAGCATTGCGCGCACGGGGCTCTGGGTGGGCGATGCCCGCAGCCTCGCGTGGTGGCAGGAGCGATTCCGGGCGAGCGGGGTGGTGCACGCGCCGATCGTGGAGCGCGACGGCCGCCCGACGCTCGATTTCGAAGACCCGGAAGGCCAGCGGTTCTGCATGGTTGCGGCAGGCCATGACACCGAGCCTGCGCATCCGTGGCCGCGCAGCCCGGTGCCGCTGGAGCATCAAATCCGTGGGCTCGGGCCGGTGACGATCAGCGTTCCGGACCTGGCGCCGACCGAACGCGTGCTCACCGAGGTGATGGCGATGACCCGCGTGCGCACATATGCGGCCGGCGCGGGTGCGACCGCGCAAACGCATGTGTTCCAGATGGGGGGGAACGGTCCAGGCGCCGAGTTGCACGTGGTTGTGGAGCCCGGTGCGCCGGCAGCGCGACACGGGGCGGGCGGGGTGCATCACGTCGCGTTTCGCACCGCGGATGACGCCTACATGGCCTGGGCCGATCGGCTGCAACAGACGGGCATGCGCTCCAGCGGCCCGATCGATCGCTACTATTTCCGCAGCCTCTATTTCCGCGAGCCCGGCGGCATCCTATTCGAGATCGCGACCGATGGGCCGGGATTTGCCGTCGACGAGCCGATGGAAACGATGGGGCAAGGCTTGTCGTTGCCACCGTTTCTCGAGCCGCGCCGGCGCGACATCGAAGCGGGATTGAAGCCGCTGTAATCGGCCGACTGGGTCAACCGCGCCGGAACACGATGGAGCTGGCGCCGAAGGTAATCTGGTCGCTGTCACACAGTGTTGCCGTGATGAGCCGTTGCCCATTGACGGTGAGACCAAGACCCGCGCCGCCGCTCATGTCCATCACCACGAATTCGGCTTCGGGTGTGCGTCGAATGAGGGCGAGCACGGTATCGCTGTCTTTGCCCGGCAATCTCACATCGGCATCGGGGCCATGACCGATGCGCACGATTTCACGGGCGAGTTCGACGCGTCGGTTGCCGGTCCCGTCGCCTTCGAGCCAGGCTTTCGTCAAGAAGCTGCGGGAGGGTTGAGACAGCATATGGGCTCGGCGCGCCGCCACCTGGGCGGCGCTGCGGTCGGGGACCAGCAGAGCATGAATCGTGGGGGTGAGACGGGCGAGAAACGGCACGCTGAGTGCGCTGGCAATGCCGATGGCGATGGCAGGTGTGCGTGACCAGCCCAGCTCGACGCCCCGCAGAATTTCCGCCACCAGATCGCCGGACGCCCACGGGATCGACGGCCCCAGTACGATGGCGGCGCCGACGACCGCCAAGACACCGGCGGCTCTCACGGCGAAGCGGCGAAGTGCTGCGAACATGGCGTACTCCTTACACAACGCACCTGACAGTCGACGGTCAAGGCGGCAGGAGCATGGCGATGGCGCGGACACAAAACGGCAGCACAGCCCTGCCGCCCCATTCCCCGGCTGAGACAAAACGCCGGCCATGACCGCCAACGTTTTGTCTCAGCCGGGGAATGGAGGTAGTCTGGGGCTCGACAACAACCCCTGCTGCACACGAGGAGACGCCCCATGAGTTTCACCATGACCGGCCGCAATGCCCTGATCACCGGCAGCAGTCTGGGGATCGGCTTCGCCATCGCCGAGGCATTTTTGGGTGCCGGCGCCAACGTCGCCATCACGGCGCGCCGCGAAGACGTGCTCGCAGACGCGCGCGAACGTCTCACGGCGCTCGGTAAAGGCAAGGTGGTCGCCGTGGCAGCCGATGTCGGCAAGGCCGAGGATTGCCTGCGCGTTTTCAACACCGCGCACGCAGCCCTGGGCTCGATCGACGTGCTGGTCAACAACGCGGGCACCTCCCAGCGCGGCGCTTTCGAAAGCATTTCCGACGAACTCTGGCAGAATGATCTCGATCTCAAGTTGTTTGCCGCCATTCGTCTCGGCCGCCTCGTGCTGCCAGGCATGAAGGCGCGCCGCTGGGGGCGCATCATCAACGTGTTGAACACGGGCGCCAAAGCGCCACCGGCCGAAGGCGCACCGACGGCGGTGTCGCGGGCCGCTGGCATGGCGCTCACCAAGGTGCTGGCCAATGAAGGCGCCAAGCACAACGTGCTCGTCAACGGCCTTCTGGTCGGGCGCATCGAGAGCGATCAGTGGGTGCGCCGCCACGCCACCGAAGGCAAGAATCAGACGATGACCGAATATTACGGCGACATGGGCAAGGGCCTGCCGATGGGCCGGTTGGGCACATCGCAGGAATTCGCCAACGCGGCGCTGTTCCTGGCGTCGGATGCGGGCTCCTACATCACGGGAACGGCGATCAACGTCGACGGTGGTCTCTGCCCGGTGGTGTAATTCGATAAAGGCCAAGGTATTGGGTTCAGGATGTCTCGTGGCCTCGACCAGCTGTGCGCGTGCGGGATGGCACAGCAGGCCGAACGCCCTGAATGGTCTGGGGACGAGCGGGGAATTAGCCCGTCCCAACTTCGTCGCGACTGTGCGATACTGACGGGGTGAAGAGGGCGGACGGCGCCGTGCTGACGGCGGGGCTTGCGCGAGCGGGTTCCCGACGGTTGGCGTGCGGCGCACCGGTTCGGCCCTGTTCCCGAGCGACGTGGACTGGCGATGTACCGGGTTCTACTCATTATCGGAGGCCTGCTGGTCGGGCTTCTCACCGCGCTGTTCACCGTGCCCGTGTTCATCGATTGGACGCGCTATCGGGGCGTGTTCGAAGAGGAAGCCTCGCGGATGATCGGCCGCGACGTGCGGGTCGCGGGTCGCGTCAACCTGCGGTTTTTGCCGACGCCCTTCCTGCGCTTCGAAAAAATCCGCGTCACGGATACCCAGTCCAACATCGGGGAACCTCTGTTTCGGGCCGAGGATTTTACGGTCTGGCTGGCTGTGGGGGCGCTGTTCCGGGGCGCTTTCGAGGCCACCGAAGTGGAGCTGCGACGGCCCGCATTGACCCTGGTCATGAACGACAAGGGCGGGGGGAACTGGACCGCGCTGGGCGGACGCCCGGCGGCGGCGACGTTCCTGCCCAGCAGCGTCAAGCTCGACACCATGCGCGTCACCAACGGCTCGATTGTCGTGTTCGGGCCGAAAGGCGAGGAGCGCTCCCGCTTCGAGCGCATCAACGGTGAGGTGTCTGCGGAAGCTCTGACGGGTCCTTATCGGGTCGCGGCGGCATTCGCGACGGGCGGACGCACGCGCGACATCCGGTTGTCGACCGCCGCCGCCCACGAAGATGGCTCGTTCCGCCTGAAAGGCACGGTGCGCGCACCCGAAGTCGGCGCCAGCATCAGTCTTGACGGCACCGTGTTCGATTTGATGGACCGGGTGCGCCTCGAGGGCGAGCTGACCGCCAAGCTTCCCGTGCCAGCCGCAGTCGCGGTGGAGCCGGCACCGAGCGGCGGCGCGCTGCGCAAGGCGGCTTCGGTCGACGAGGCGGCGGTGTCGGTCATCGACCTCAAGTCGCCCATCAAAGCCGACACCGCCACACTCGAATTCACGGATTTGGCCCTGTCGTTCGAGCAGGGTGGCCAGCCCCAACTCGCTTCGGGAAAAGCCCGCATCGATTGGCGCGAGCGTCTGGTCATGCAGGCCGACCTGCAGGCGCGCTGGCTCGACTTCGATCGTCTTGCGGGTCCCGGCGCCGGCTCGCCGATCGACATTGCCCGCCAGATCGTCACGGGGCTCGATGACGTCTTACCCGCCAGTGGTCGCGCCACTCTCAAAGTCGAGGTGGAGCAGGCGACGCTGGGTGGCGATGTCGTCAGTCGCCTCACCACCACACTGGAACGCACCGAAGGCGCGCTTGCCGTGAAAGCGTTCTCCGTTGCAATGCCCGGGGGAACCCGCGTGCAGGCCACGGGCGTGCTGTCGGGCCGGGGTGCGGACACGGGTTTTGCAGGTGATGTGAACCTTCGCGGGGCCAGCCTGACGCGTTTCATGGCGTGGGCCGCGCGGCCCCCTGCCAACGCCGAGCCGCAACGAGATGGACCGTTTGCGCTCAGCGGACACGTCGACCTCTCTGCCCGCTCCACGGCGGGACGCGGCCTCACCATACACTTTGCCGGCAGTACGCTGACGGGCGACGCAAGCTTCAGCGAGGCGCCCAACCGCCGTTTGTCTCTCGTGCTCGAGGGCGCGGAATTGGATGTGACGCCCCTGCTCGACGGCGCTTCCGCGCCAGCCGCCGCGCTGCAGGCGCTGACCAGCAAAATAGCGGCGATTGCAGCTCAATCGGAAAAGGCCGTCTCGGGTCATCGGCCCGATGTGCTGTTGCGGCTGCGCCTCGGGCGCCTGATTGCGGGCAGCACTGTCGTGCGCGATGTCGCCACCGACATTCGGCTCACCGATGGGCATCTTTCGATGCCGCTCTTGCGCCTGGGCCGCGACGAGAGTTGGTTCGTGGAATTGCGCGGCGATGTCGCCGATTTCATGAAGCCGGGCGCCAAAGGCACGGTTTCTGCCGTCGTGAGCGCGGATACGACCGCGGGTTTGTCCGAGGTGACGGAACTTCTGGCACGGCCCTTCGGTCTCGATCCGGAGGTCTTGCGCAGTCCCGCGCTGCTGCCGTTACGAGTCGCGGGACGTGTCACGGTCGGCGGATCGAGCGATGCGGGTTGGGATATGACCATCGACGGCAGCGTCGGCGCGGGCCGCCTTTCGGGCTCGGTGCGACTCGACCAAGCAGGCGCGACGTGGCGGGAGCGGCGGGCCGATGTGTCGGTGACGCTCGAAAATCCCGAGGCGGCCAAACTGATCGCGCAACTGCTGCCCGACTGGGCGCCGGCACGGTCGAGTGGCGCAACGCCCAGCGCCACGCGTATGGTACTGCGCGGGCTCGGCACCGCCAAGCACGGGCTGGCATCGTTCGTCACCCTGGACACGACGGGGCTGTCGAGCGAGCTGCGCGGCCGGCTGATCCTGGGCGACACACCGACCTTCGAGGGTGATCTGCGGGTGCAGGCGACCGACATCGGCCGGGCGCTGACGGCCCTCACCGGTCGGTCACGGGCTGCGCTCGACGGTGCGCCGGCCGTCGGCGCCATCAGCGTTGCCATGAGTGGTGGCAAGTTGAAACTCGAGACCGGGCGCAGCGCCATCGGCAGCGCCGGGCTATCGGGTAAAGTCGAACTCGTGCGCGCCGAGCGCGGATGGCGGATCGACGGTCAGGTGGCGACCGACCGGCTGTCGCTGCCCGTGGCGTTGTCTCTGCTCACCGAGGACCGAACGCCCCGCGCTGCGACGGCGACGGCAGACAATGCCCCATCGCTATGGAGCGAGGACACGTTCGACTTGGCCGCCCTGGCGACGCTGGAAAGCCGCGTGCGGATCGATGCGGGCGTGCTCGAGGTGTCTCCTGGTGTGGCGATCCGCGCGGCGCAGATCGATCTCAGCGGAAAGTCTGGCGGCCTGCAGATCGATTTGACGCGCGGTGAAGTTCTGGGCGGTAAGGTCGGTGCGAAGTTGCGGCTCGAGTCCGTGCAGGGCGGCGCGCGGCTCGCTGGACGGATCGAGCTGGCAAATGGCCGTCTCGATCAGGCCGTGGCCACGGGGCGACCGCCGTTGGCCAACGGCGCGGTCACCTTCCACGCCGAGATCGACGGCACGGCACCGAACCCGCGCGGATTGGTGTCGGCCTTGCGCGGCAAGGGTGAGGTGGCGCTGACGGGCGCGCACCTGTTGAGGTTTTCACCAGCGGCCGTGCGCGAGGTGACGGAAGATACGATGACCAAGCGGGGCGAGACGGTTCCCACCGAGCTGCGGCGCCGTTTGGCGGCCATCGGCTCCGACCCGCAAAGACCAGTGCCGTTCGCGCGCACGCTGGCCATCGCCATTCAGGATTCGAGTGCCCGGCTGGCGCCATTGATCATCGACACGCCCGAGGGGCGCGTGACGGGAGCAACGACGATCGATCTCGACGGCCTGCGCCTCGACAGCGAGTGGCGGGTCGAGGCGCGTGGCACGGCGGGTCGACGCACCAAGGCCGAGTTGGCGCCGATCACCTGGGTTTGGGCCGGTCCGATCGCCCGGCTCGACAGTCGCACACCCCGCCTCGAGAGCGAGGCGCTCGAGCAGGACGTGACCGTGCGCCGGATGGAACGCGAGGTCGACGAGCTCGAGCGCGTGCGGCGGCAGGACGAAGAGGCGGGCCGCGCCGCCGAAACGGAACGTCTGCGGCGAGAGCTCGAACGATCCGACCTGCACCGCCAATGGTTGGACCAGACGCGATCGTCGCCGCCACCGGTACCACAGCCACCTCCAGCACACACAACCTCTCCAGCGTGGGCGCGCCCGGCGCCGCCCGACGGCACGCCGCCGGCAACCACCGGGGCCGAGCCTGCGCTGGGTTCTGCCCCCGCAGCGCCGCCGAGCGTGCGTGGACCCTCGATGGAACCATTGCCGCCGGTGCAGCGCTACAACCGGCCTTAGCGATCCGACGGGATGCGCGTCCGTCAGACCCCAGCTGGAAAGCGGGCTTCGCGCGTGTCGGGCTGGCGGTAGTAGTCGAGAATCCAAATGCGCACGGCGCTGGACAAGCCCTCGCCGTCGCGGTGGCTGTCGACGTGTTGCACGATGCGTGCAATCGGCGTTTTCGTGCGCGCAGCGATGTCTTTCAAGGCATCCCAGAAGGGTGCCTCGAGTGAGATCGACGTGCGATGGCCGCCGATGGTGAACGAGCGTTTGACGGGGCGAGGCATGGGGACCGGTGATAGAGGGGTAACGGTGTCAGGCCATGTAGGTTGGGTCAAGCGCAGCGCGACCCAACGTTCACGGCACATCCAGAATTGTTGGGTCGCGCAAGAGCAGAGCTTGACCCAACCTACGATACTGATGTCAGGCTGAAGCCGGACACCTACTGGGTCTCTTCGGGGTTTTTCGGCTCGCGTTTGGTGCCGTCGAGGGTTTTGGTGGCGCGGGTTTTGTCGGCGTTCTCCTGTACGCGAGCCACTTTCGTGCGGCCGAATTTGGTGCGGTTTTCTTCGGCCTTGCGCCCCGCCTCCGCCCGTGCGCGTTGTTTGCGGACGTTACGCAGATTGATGATCTCGGCGGTCATGATCAGTACACCACGACGCTGCGGATGCTCTCGCCTTTGTGCATCAAATCGAAGCCCTCGTTGATCTTCTCGAGTGGCAACCGGTGCGTGATCATCGGGTCGATCTGGATTTTGCCGTCCATGTACCAGTCGACGATGCGCGGCACGTCGGTGCGCCCGCGCGCGCCGCCGAAGGCCGTACCCTTCCACGTGCGCCCCGTGACGAGCTGGAAGGGCCGCGTCTTGATTTCCTGGCCCGCGCCCGCCACGCCGATGATGATCGACTCGCCCCAACCCCGATGGCTGCACTCGAGGGCCGTGCGCATGACCTCGACATTGCCCGTGCAATCGAACGTGTAATCGGCCCCGCCAATCTGGTCGGCCCCGCGTTTCGTCAAGTTCACGAGATGGGCGACGAGATCGGCCCCTGCGTCCTTCGGATTGACGAAATGCGTCATGCCGAATTTGCGGCCCCAGGCTTCTTTCGAAGGATTGAGATCGACGCCGATGATCATGTCGGCACCGACGAGGCGCAATCCTTGGATGACGTTGAGGCCGATGCCGCCCAGGCCGAACACGATGCCCGTGCAGCCGGGGCCTGCCTTCGCCGTGTTGATGACGGCGCCGACGCCGGTTGTGACGCCGCAGCCGATGTAGCAGACCTTGTCGAAGGGCGCGTCCTCACGGATTTTGGCGACCGCGATTTCGGGCAGCACCGTGTAATTGGAAAACGTCGAGCAGCCCATGTAGTGGTGGATCTTCTTGCCGTCGAGCGAGAAGCGGCTGGTGCCGTCGGGCATGACGCCCTGGCCTTGCGTGGCGCGGATCTGGGTGCACAGGTTGGTCTTGCGCGACAAACACGAGGGACACGTGCGGCACTCGGGCGTGTAGAGCGGAATGACGTGATTGCCCTTCTTCACGCTGGTCACGCCCGCGCCCACGTCGACGACGATGCCGGCGCCCTCGTGGCCCATGATGGCGGGGAACAAGCCTTCGGGATCGGCGCCCGACAGCGTGAAGTCGTCGGTGTGGCACAGACCGGTCGCCTTGATTTCGACCAGCACTTCGCCGGCGCGCGGCCCTTCGAGATCGACCTCGACGATTTGCAGGGGCTTGGCTTTTTCGAAGGCGACGGCGGCGCGGGTTTTCATCGGGCGGCTCCTCGGATTGGGTGCAGGGGGATGGCTCGCGATTCGGCGGCCACACTAGGGCAGCACACGCCGGATTGGAAACGGGCGACGTTCATGAGGCCCGGGCCATCGCCATCGTCGCGTGCCGCAGGCTCTCGTCGGCGATGAGCTTGCTGCGTTCGATCTCGACGACGGGGCCGTTCGGCTCAGTCAGGCCGCGGGCAATCAGTTCGATGGGAGCTGCACGGTCCCCTGGCGTTATCCGGAAGAGATGGTAGCGCGCGAGGTCTTCGGTGCGATGCGCGACGGTGGCCGAACCCGAGGGAACGCCGACGAATGGGATGGCGCCCGTCGGGCCTTGCCGGAACGCCAGCATGCGCCGGTGGTTGTGGCCGTGGAGAACGAGCTCGACGCCATGCCGTTGCAAGACATCTTCGAGTGCTGCGGCGTCAGTCAGGGCTTTGGCGGGTGCGGCTTGTCCGGGCAACGCGGGATGATGAACGAGCACGATGCGCGTCGCGGGCTCGGTGGCGAGGGTGGCCAGGATCTGCTCGAGGCGCTGCAATTGAGCCTCGCCGACGTGACCGATGGCGCGGAACGGGCGCGTCGGGATGGCCGAATTGACGCCGACCAGGACGACGCGACCCAATCGGCGCACCCAGGGAAAGGAATCCATCGACCAGTCGGACCCTGGCGCCGAAAGCGTGCCGGGGTGTGCGTCGTCGAAATTGGACATCCACGCCGCCCAACGCGCGACGCCGGGATCGGAACCCAAATGCGTGTAGATGTCGTGGTTCCCCGGCACCACGCTGACGTGCGACGCCGACCCGAAGCGCTCCAGCCAGCGGGTTGCGGCCACGTACTCCTCAGGCAAGCCGATGTTGATGAGGTCCCCCGTCACCGCGAGATGCGCAGGCGATTGGGCGGCCATATCGTCCAACAGCCGCGCGATGATTTCGGGCCGGTAAGTGGAGCGCCGTTTGCGCATCCAATTCACCCAGCCGAGCGCGCGCTTGGCGTTCCAATGCGCCCTGCCGAACCGGGGCAACGGCCCCAGATGCACGTCGGACAGGTGGGCGAGAACGAACGCGTCGCTCATGGGCTCACTTGGGCACGAACGCGGCGACGGTGCCGCCATCGACCGGCACGATGGCGCCGTTCACGTAGCCGGCCGCATCGCTCATCAGGAAGTGGATGACGGCCGCCATGTCGGCGGGTTGCGCGATTCGCCCCAATGGCGACGTGCCCGACGTGCGATAGCGCGTGTTGCTGCCGGCCTGGGGTTTCAGATAAGGCTCGGTCATGGGCGTCTCGACGGTGGCGGGCGCAATCGCATTGACGTGCACACCGAACGCTGCACTCTCGACGGCCATGACCTTGGTCAGCGCGATCACGGCCGACTTGGTCGCTGCATAGGCGCCACTGTCGATCTTGTGGCGGATGCCGGAAATGGAGGCGAGGAAGACGACGCGGGCGAGGTCGCGCTCGGCGCCGGCGACCTTGAGCAGCGGCATCGCCTCGCGCGCACTGAGCCAGAGCCCGCGCACGTTGACGTTGAAGAGGTCGTCGAAGTCGGCCGTCGACATCGAGTCGAGTGCGCCGATGCGCAGTACGCCCGCCGAGCAGACGAGACCGTTGAGGCGGCCATAGCGGCGGCCGATGTCCTTGAACGCGCTGACGACGCTCTCCTCGGAGGCGACATCACACGGCAGCGTGGAGATGCGCTCGCCCGCGCTCGCGAACTCGGTCCGCAGGGCGTCCAGGCCGGATGCGGAACGGTCCAGTCCGACCACGGTCCAGCCGTCGTCGAGGAGGCGTTTCGTCGTGCCACGCCCAATTCCGGAGGCGGCTCCTGTGATGGCTGCGATCTTGGTCATGTGGTTTGTCCCTGAGGGGTGCGCATACGTTGGGTTGGCCCCATCTTACCCGGACGAGCCCCGCTGGCGACACAGGTTTTCCGACAGCGCGCAAATGTTGCCCCGTGAGTGCGTGGAACACAGGTGCCAGGCCTCTGGCCAGACACGGGGCGTCGCCTGCGGTGGCGGGATGGGTTGTCGTGTGGCATGTTCGCCGACAGCGCGCGGCCAGGAGACCACATTTTCATGATCGTCGGGACGGCTGGCCATATCGACCACGGCAAAACGCTGCTGGTGAAGGCGCTGACCGGCGTCGAAACGGATCGGTTGAAGGAGGAGCAGGCGCGCGGCATTACGATCGAGCTGGGCTTTGCCTACGTGCCGCTGGATACCGGCGATGTGCTGGGCTTCGTCGATGTGCCGGGGCACGAGCGGTTCGTGCACACGATGCTCGCGGGCGCGGCCAGCATCGAGTTCGTGCTGTTGGTCGTGGCGGCCGACGATGGCGTCATGCCGCAAACGCGCGAGCATCTGCAGATCATCGATCTGCTGGGCATTTCCGAAGGCCTCGTGGTGCTCAACAAGGTCGATCTCGTCGACGAGGGCCGACGCCGCGAGGTCGAGAGCGAAATTCGCGCCGTGCTCGCGGGCTCCGCGCTGGCCGATGCCGATATCCTGGCCGTGTCGGCGTTGACGGGACAAGGCATCGCAGCGCTGAAAACGCGACTGATCGAGGAGGCGGGGAGTCGGCCGGCGCGCGCCAGTCGCGGCGCGTTGCGCATGGCGGTCGATCGCTCGTTCACGGTGGCGGGTGCGGGCACGATTGCGACGGGCGTCGTCCTGGCGGGCGAGGTGGCGACGGGCGACCGCGTGATGATTTTGCCCTTGGGGGCCGAGGCGCGGGTGCGGGCCATTCACGCCAACGGCCGCGAAGCCGCGCGCGCCGTGACGGGCGAACGCGCCGCGATCAATCTCGCTGGCATCGACAAGAGTACGGTGTCGCGGGGCGATTGGCTGGTCGCTCCGGCGCATGCAGCGACCACGCTGCGTTTCGATGCGGATGTGCGATTGCTGCGCACGGAGGCGCGGCCGTTTCGCACGTGGGGCCCGGCGCATCTGCATTTGGGCACGAGTGAGCGGCTGGCGCGCGTCATTCTGCTGGACGACGACACGCTGGCGCCGGGGCAGCACGGGCTCGCGCAGGTGGTGCTCGAGCAGGGCTTGCCAGTGCGCACAGGCGACCGGTTCGTGCTGCGCGATGCGAGCGCCGAACGCACGATTGCGGGTGGAACGGTGATCGATCCACGTGGCCCCCAGCGCAAACGACGCACGCCCGAGCGGCGCGCCACGCTCGCGGCCTTGGCGATGGCCGATGCGGGCGAGGCGTTGGGGCGGCTGCTCGAGCTCGCGCCGGGCGTCGTCGATGTCGGCGCGTTCGCCATCGATCGCGGGTTGACGCCCGATGAGATCGATTTCGACGTGGCGCTGATCGAGCCGGTGCTGGCGACGGTCAGCGACACGCGTTGGGCGGCGACGACTGAGACGGTGGCGGGTGCGGAGGCGGCGATAGCGGCCGTGCTCGCAGCTTTCCACGCCGAAATGCCGGCGCTGGCGGGCATGACGAGCGAAGCGCTGCGGCTGAAGCTGTCGCCCCGGCCGACGAAGCCGGTGTTTGCTGCGGTGCTCGCGATGGTCGCAGCTGGGGGGCGCATCGTCGTACAGGCCGGACACATTCGCCTCGCCGAGCACACCTCGAGCCTGGCGGGTGCGGATGCGAAACTGTGGGAGCGCATGGAAAAGCTGATCGCGGGCGAGCGGTTTCGCCCTCCCTTGGCGCGCGAAATGGCGGAGGCGCTGGGGCAGCCCCTGGGCACCGTGCGCAAGCTTGCCAAGACGATGGCGCGCATGGGCACGCTGGTCGAGGTCGCAACCGATCGGTTCTTTCTGCGCGAGGCGCTGGTCGATCTGGGCGTCATCGCACAGGACCTGACGCGCACCAGCGAGGCGGGAACGTTCACGGCGGCGGAATTTCGCGACAAAACAAATGCGGGCCGCAACGTCGCGATCCTCGTGCTCGAGCATTTCGACCGCCGTGGACTCACTGCGCGCCGCGGCGACCTACGCAGCGTCGTGAAAGAGCCCAAACAGGTGTTCGCGCCGGTGGGATGAGCGGGGGCCGTCGCGGCCAAAGGTGTCCGGCTCGCGCCGTGTATGGCACAGGCCCGACGCCCGGGACTCAGTCGGGGGATGGGAGAACCAAATTAAAATTACTGGCGTCCCGGAATTTGCCGTGCGCGCAGCGCAGGGCGAATATCCGGGGTCGTTCCTGGTCGGGGTGGCGTGCAACAGCGGCCACGCGAGGCGCTGATTGTGGATCGAATCGTCGAGGTCGTCTCCCATCTGATACGGGTAAAGATCCCGGATATTGTTTTGCGCGCACAGGGCGCGCGAAAAATTCCGCGACACCAGAAAAAAACTTATCCCCGCGTGATCCGCCGCCCGCATACTCCGCTCACTCCCCTGCGTGTCCGGGGCCGAGGGCGTGTCGCTCGACGCTGCCGTGTGGGGGAGGTTCGGGGATCGTGGGCGCGATCGAAGCGCGTGCCAAGGGTTCCAAGGATTGGCCGTGTGCCCGTCACTTCGAGTGGGCGGGAGAGCGGCGCCGGCAAGCC
>JANOHP010000216.1:0-13480 GCA_031406575.1 Hyphomicrobiales bacterium | reverse complement strand
CGACTATGCGCCTGGGCACTGTCTCAGCTTTACTTGGCGAACTTGCGGAACTCGGGCTTGCGCTTTTCCTTCAGTGCATTGACACCCTCGCGGGATTCCTCGGTGTCATAGTAGAGCTTAGACAGTGCCCAGGCGCATAGTCGGCGACCGTGCCCGGCGGCCGCTGGTCATAACCTCTGCGTTCAATCCAGGAAGGGTCGACGTCATGCAGGACACCACACAGACACGAAGCGATACGGCAGTTCGGTTCTCGTGGGAGGACGCATTCTTCCTCGACGATCAACTCTCGGAAGATGAGCGCGCCGTCCGCGACACCGCGCGCGCCTATGCGCAGGAAAAGCTGCTGCCGCGCGTGAGCGAGGCCTATCTCGAGGAGAAGACGGACCGCGCGATCTTCGAGGAGATGGGGGCGCTCGGCCTGCTCGGGGTCACGATCCCCGAAAAGTACGGATGCGCGGGTGCGAACTACGTCTCCTATGGACTCGTGGCGCGCGAGATCGAGCGTGTCGACAGTGGCTATCGCTCGATGAATTCGGTGCAGTCGTCGCTGGTCATGTATCCGATCTATGCCTATGGCTCGGAAGAACAGCGCATGAAATACCTGCCCAAACTCGCCTCGGGCGAGTGGGTCGGCTGCTTCGGCCTGACGGAGCCAGACGCCGGTTCAGACCCGGGTGGGATGAAAACGCGCGCCGAAAAGGTCGCCGACGGCTATCGCCTCAACGGCTCGAAAATGTGGATTTCGAACGCCCCGATCGCCGACGTGTTCGTCGTGTGGGCGAAATCCGAAGCGCATGGCGGCGGTATCAAGGGTTTCATCCTCGAGAAGGGCATGAAGGGCCTTTCGGCGCCGAAGATCGGCGGCAAGCTCTCGTTGCGCACGTCGATCACGGGCGAAATCGTGATGGACAATGTCGTCGTGCCGGAAAGCGCAGTGCTGCCGAATGTGCAGGGATTGGCTGGACCGTTCGGTTGCCTCAATCGCGCGCGCTATGGCATCTCGTGGGGCGCCATGGGGGCGGCGGAGGACTGCTTCTTTCGTGCGCGCCAGTACACGCTGGACCGCAAGCAGTTCAACCGCCCACTGGCAGCAACGCAGCTCGTGCAGAAGAAGCTCGCCGACATGCAGACGGAGATTGCGCTCGGCCTGCAGGGGTCGCTGCGCGTCGGCCGCCTTTTCGACGACGGCCGAATGGCGCCCGAAATGATCTCGCTCGTCAAGCGCAACAACTGCGGCAAGGCGCTGGATATCGCCCGCATCGCGCGCGACATGCACGGCGGCAACGGCATCCAGATCGAATATCACGTGATGCGCCATGCGGCCAATCTCGAGACCGTCAACACCTACGAAGGCACACACGATGTGCACGCCCTGATCCTGGGGCGAGCCATCACCGGGCTGCAGGCTTTTTTCTGAGTGTCGCCTTTGGATGCCCATATGCATCCGGCGCGTGGATACGGTGAGACGCCGCGACCCGCCTCGGCGCCTCGAGCCATTGCGGGAGTAGACACATGCAGACGTTGTCGGAGCTGCTGAGATCGCAAGCGCGCCATTTCCAGCACAAGACGTTTCTCGTTTGCGGGGACGAAAGCTGGACCTACGAGGCGTACCTCGATCGAGTCGAAAGGCTGGCTCGCGTTCTGGTGGAGCACGGCGTCGGTAAGGGACAGCCGGTCTGTCTCTACCTGCCGAGCCGACCCGAACTGGCCTTTGCCTACCACGCCTGCCAATTGATCGGCGCCATAGCGACGCCGATGAGCGCGATGTACCGCTCCGCCGAGATCAACAAGATCGTGACGCGGACCGGCGCGCGCGTCTTGATCACCGACACCCAGCGAGCACTCGACATTCGCAGCGAGCAGGCGGAGCTCCCAACCTTGCGCCATGTGCTGGTGTTTGGCGGCGATGAACATGCCGCGCCCTTGGAAGCTCTTCTCAGCCGCGCCGTTTCTGCTTGGCCCGACATCACCGTGGGACCGGAGGACGTCGGCGCACTCTTCTTTACATCGGGCACGACAGGCGAGCCCAAGGTCGCCCTGCAAAACCAGCGCAATATGCTGGCGGCTATTCGAGGTGGCGAGGTTTTTACCGCGTGCGCGTCGGGCCAAGAGGTGTTCTTGGGTGTGCTCCCGCTGTTCAACAATTTCGGCGCCACCGTTGTCCTGAATGGCGCGCTTTACAATGGTGGCATGCTCGTTCTGCGCGAACGCTGGGACCTCGATGGCGTGGTCGCCGACATCGAGCGCCACAAGATTTCGGTCTTCTTCGGAACGCCGACGATGTTCACGTTCCTACTCAAAGCCTACGACCCCGCGCGTCACGATCTGTCGTCACTCCGCTTGTGCCTGGCCGGCGGTGCGGTCCTCGTCCCCTCGCTGGTCGAGGAATTCGAGAAGAAACTGATAACCCGCTTGATCAATATCTACGGCGCAACCGAAGTCTCCACCTACGTCACGGCAGAGCCTCTGAGGGGACCGCGCATTGCGGGCTCCGTCGGCCTGCCGATCGACAACACGACGATCTTCGTGCTCGATGACACGGGGGCCCCCGTGGCGCCGGGCGAAACCGGTGAGATCGCCATTGCCGGCGACTCGGTCGGACCCGGCTATTGGCAGGACGCCACGGCGACGGAGATTGCCTTCCGAAATGGCGCCTGGCTCAGCGGGGATATCGGCTTCCTCGACGACCACGATCACCTCCACATCATCGACCGCAAGAAGGACGTCATCATTTCAGGAGGCTTCAACATCTATCCGATCGAGGTGGAGGATGTTCTCTACAAACGCAGCGATGTCGCGCTGTGCGCCCTCATTGGCGCCCCCGACGCGGAGAAGGGCGAAGTTCCTGTCGCCTATGTCGTTCCTGGCGAAGGCGCGACGCCGACACCCGACGAACTGATCGCCTATTGCCGCACACACTTGGCAGCCTACAAGGCGCCGCGCCGCGTCGTGTTCAAAGACGCCCTGCCGCTCGGACCCACGGGCAAGATCCTGAAAAAAGAACTGCGCGCCATGATCGAGAAGGATCTGTCGATAGCGTGAGGCCGTCGCATCGCCAAAACACGTCGGAAGATCCTACCTCAGCTGCGGGCATGGCGAATACGTGGTCATTGACGGACTCGATGCAGCCTCTTGGCCCTCGTCGACGATCGCGGTGGCCGGTGCCGGTCCTGGGGGAGGGGATGCGCCGCGATTTGGCGTGCGTGCTGGGACCAGTCGATCTTGCAGGGGTCGCCTGAGCGACGGATCCGGGCGACAGCAGGGGCATATGACACGACATTGGGGTGAAACGACAAAAGCGCGGCGTCCGCATGGAATTTCGGCGTTGGCGAATGAAATTTCGAGCAGTTTGTGTGCCCGGCGCCTGTTGCCTTCTCCGAACGATGCTTCATAGTCGTGGCACCAGAAGTGAACGCGTGGAGAGGGCGATGTTGCAATTTGCAAAGTCTACCAGATGGGCAAGCCGCCTCGTTGGGATCACGGCGCTAGCAGCAGCCCTCCTTCCAGCAACTGTCGCGCACGGCCAGGAAAAGGTGCTCCGCGCCGTTCTGCATGCCGACGTGCGGGTCCTCGACCCCCACTGGACCACGGCCACGATCGCCGGCATTCACGGCATGCTCGTCTATGACACCCTGTTCGGCAACGACAGAAGTCTCCAGCCGCAACCCCAGATGGTCGGCAAATACGATGTCAGCCCGGATAAGCTGATCTACACGTTCACGCTGCGCGATGGCCTCAAATTTCACGATGGCCAGCCGGTGACGACGAAAGACGTGCTCCCGTCGCTGAAGCGGTGGGCCGCCCGCGATGCGGTGGGACAGAAGCTTTTCGGCTTCGTCGACAAGTTCGAGGCCGTCGACGCCGCCACGTTCCGCATGACACTGACCAAGCCTTACAACATGGTGCTCGAGTCGCTCGGCAAGACCGGCACGTCCGTGCCCGTCATCATGCGCGAAGCGGACGCACAAACCGACCCACAGACGCAGATCAAAGAGGCGATCGGCTCGGGCCCCTTCACGTTCGCCAAGGACCTGTGGGTGCCGGGAAGCAAGGCCGTCTATCTCAAGAACCCGAACTACGTGCCCCGCCCCGGCAACGAACCCGCCTCATTCTTTGCCGGCAGCAAGTTCGCCGGCGTCGACCGCATCGAACTCGTCTGGATCCCGGATGCGCAGACGTCCATGCAGGCGCTGATCAACGGCGAAATCGACTTCTTCGAAAACCCCAGCATCGATTTCTATCCGATCCTCGAGAAGGCGAAGGGTGTCAAGCTCGAGACCACGGGCGACGTCGACTCCCATCACGGCATGATCCGGCTCAATCACCTGCACCCGCCCTTCAACAATCCGAAGGCGCGCCAGGCGATGTATCACCTGATCAACCAGGAGAACTTCCTGCGGGCCGTGGTCGGTGATCCGAAATACTATCGGATCTGCCATGGGCTCATCACGTGCAACACGCCGTTTGCCAGCGATGCCGGTAGTGAATGGTTCAAGGACTACAATCCGAAAAAAGCGCTCCAGCTCATGAAGGAGGCCGGCTACAACGGCGAGCCGATCGTGATCCTGGCGACGACGGACCACAATACAATCACGCCGGCGACGCAGGTGTTGATCCAAGCCATGCGTGAAGCGGGCCTCAACGTCGATGCTCAGGCCATGGACTGGGGCACGACCGTCACGCGTCGCGCCAAGAAGGATGCGCCCGACAAAGGCGGCTGGAATATCTTCGTCACCACGACAGGCGGCATCTCCACCTCGCACCCACTGCTGCACATCTGGCTCGGCGCGGCCTGTGACAAGGGCATGTTCGGCTGGCCCTGCAACGACAAGATCGAGGCGCTTCGCGACAGCTTCGGTTTCGCCCAATCGCTGGATGAAAAAAAGAAGATCGCCCGCGACGCGCAAGCGTTGGCGATGGAGGATGTCGTCTACATCCCGTTCGGGCAGTGGAACCAGTTGGTCGCCTATCGCGCCGACCGCATCACGCCGTTCGTCGCCAACACCGGTCTCGTCGTGCTGTGGAATATCATGAGAAAATAGCGCGCATGGTGCGTGGCTGCACGATCTGCGACGAGCCGCATTGCGCCATACGTCGGGAGTCCAGACCAGCGATGCACCTATGATCGCCTACATTCTGCGCCGGTTGCTCGCGACGATCCCGGTCATGGGCGTCGTCGCCGTCTTCGTCTTCTTTCTCCTGCGCTTTGCGCCCGGTGATCCCGCCGCCATCATTGCCGGTGACGACGCGACCTTGGAGCAGATCACCGCCGTGCGCGCGACACTCGGCCTCGACCGCCCCGTGCTCGAGCAGTTCGTGCTGTGGATTGCCGGGATGCTGCGCGGTGATTTCGGCACGTCGATCTTTTCCAACATGCCCGTCACCCGCCTCATCGCCCAACGCCTCGAACCGACGCTTGCCCTGACGCTGTCGACCCTTGTCGTCGCCGTCGTGCTCGCAATTCCCCTCGGGGTGCTCGCCGCCGCACGCGCGCACCGTCTGACCGATCGCCTCGTCATGCTGTTTTCCGTCATGGGGTTCGCCATGCCGGTGTTCCTCGTCGGCTATGTGTTGATCTACGTTTTTGCGATGCAGCTCGGCTGGTTGCCGGTGCAGGGGTATGTGCCCATATCGCAGGGCATCGGTCCCTGGGCCGAGCGCCTGGCTCTACCCTCTCTGGCGCTCGGCATCACCTACATGGCGTTGATCGCGCGCATTACGCGTGCCTCGATGCTCGAGGTGCTGTCGCAGGACTACATTCGCACGGCGAATTCGAAGGGGCTCTCGACCAATCGCGTCCTTCTCCTGCATGCGCTGAAGAACGCTTCGGTGCCGATCGTCACGGTCATCGGCATCGGCATCGCGCTACTGATTTCGGGCGTCGTGATCACCGAGACCGTGTTCAATATCCCGGGCCTGGGTCGCTTGACGGTCGACGCCGTGCTCAAGCGCGACTACCCGATCGTCCAAGGTCTGATCATCGTCTTTGCGGGCGTGAAAGTGTTGGTCAACCTGCTGATCGATATATCTTACGTCTTCCTCGATCCGCGCATCAGGTACTGACCCCGTGGCCATCACAGCGACAGTCGAAGACGCTCGATCTGCTGCTCCGCCGGGGGGCGCGCGACAATTCCTGCGCTTCACGCGGCGCAACCCCACGATCGTCATCGGCGGCGCGCTGTTTCTGGGTCTGGTGGCGCTGGCCATCCTGGCGCCGTGGATCAGCGCCGATCCCTTCAAACAGACACCGGCCAATCGGTTGCGCCCGCCGTCGGAGCAATTCTGGTTCGGGACCGACCGTTACGGGCGAGACGTGTTTGCGCGCACCCTGCATGGCGCCCGCGTGTCGCTGGTCGTCGGGCTCAGCGTCGCGCTGATCTCGAGCGCCATCGGTTTGGTGCTGGGGCTGTTGTGCGGCTATTTCAAACTCGTCGACGCCATCGTCATGCGCGTCATGGATGGATTGATGGCCATCCCGTCGATCCTGCTCGCCATCGCCCTCATCACGCTGTCGCGCCCGGGCATCGGCATCGTCATTACGGCCATCATCATTCCCGAAGTGCCACGGATCGTTCGCGTCGTGCGAGCCGTGGTCCTCGCAATCAAGTCGCAACCCTATATCGAAAGCGCGATCGCCGGCGGAACGCGCACTCCCAAGCTTCTCGCGCGCCACATCCTGCCCAACACCATGGCGCCGCTGATCGTACAGGCGACCTATGTCTGCGCCTCCGCCATGTTGATCGAGGCGGGTCTGTCGTTTTTGGGAGCCGGAGTGCCGCCCGAGATCCCGAGCTGGGGCAACATCATCGCCCAGAGCCGCGATTTTTTCCAAATTGCACCCTGGGCCATCCTCATTCCAGGAGCGTTCCTCGCGTTGACCGTGCTCGCCGTCAATATGTTGGGCGACGGCATGCGTGATCGTCTCGATCCCCGGCTCGCGAGGCGCATGTGAGCCTGCTGCGGGTCCGAGATCTGGCCACTCATTTCTTCACCAGCGATGGCGTCGTGCGCGCAGTCGACGGGGTCTCGTTCGACCTCGAGGCCGGCGGAACGTTGGGCATCGTCGGGGAATCGGGTTGCGGTAAATCCGTCACCGCCCTTTCGATCTTGCGGCTCATCGATGCGCGCGCGGCGCGTATCGTGCGGGGCTCGGTGGCGTTCGATGGGCGGGAGTTGACCGATCTTGCCGAGGCCGAGATGCGCGCCATTCGGGGCCACCACATTTCGATGATTTTTCAGGAACCGATGACGAGCCTCAACCCCGTGCTGACTGTCGGCACGCAGATTGCGGAGAACGCCGTCCGCCACATGGATCTCTCGTGGCGGGCGGCTCGCGATCGCGCGCACGAAATGCTGGAACTGGTGCACATCGGGGACGCCCGCCGCCGTCTCGACGAATACCCCCACCAACTCTCGGGCGGGATGCGCCAGCGCGTCATGATCGCCATCGCACTCGCCTGCAGCCCACAAGTGCTGATCGCCGACGAGCCGACGACGGCGCTGGACGTGACGATCCAAGCCCAAATTCTCGAACTGCTGCAGGACCTGAAGGAGAAGCTCGGCACCGCCGTTCTCCTCATCACGCACGACTTGGGTGTCATCGCGGAGACCTGCGACCGGGTGATCGTGATGTATGCAGGTCGCATGGCGGAGGCGGCGACGGTCGACGAGCTGTTTCGCCGCCCGCTGCATCCGTATACACGCGGTCTCATGCGCGCCATCCCGCGGCTCGACGTGGCGGCGGAAGCCAGCGGCAAACGCGTGAAGCTCGAGGAAATCAAAGGCCTCGTGCCGCCGCTGACGCGCGAGATCGTCGGGTGCGCGTTCGCGCCACGCTGTCCGTTCGCCACCGATCGCTGCCGCACCGAGCGACCAGAGTTCGTGGATGCGGGAAACGCGCATCTCGTCGCCTGCCATGAGTGGCAGAGGGTTCCGGAGGCGGCGCCATGACACCATCCGACACTGCCACGTCACCGGCGACGAAGTCGGCTGTGGTCCCCCTGGAGGTGCGCAACCTCGTCAAGCATTTCCCGATCACGAAAGGACTTCTGCAGCGTCGCGCAGGGGCGGTGCGCGCCGTCGATGGCGTCAGCTTCGCCATTCCCCGTGGCGAAACGCTCGGGCTCGTCGGGGAATCGGGATGCGGAAAATCCACCGTCGCAAAAGCGGTGATGAAGCTGATCGAACCGACGTCGGGAGAAATTCACATCGGCGGCATCGATGTCACCAACCTGAGCGCCCGAGAGATGTGGCCTCACCGCCGCCACATCCAGACGGTGTTCCAAGATCCCTATTCTTCGCTCAATCCGCGCTTGTCGGCGGGTGAGATCGTCGGTGAGCCCTTAGCCAACTTCGGCTTGGCGACGGGAGCCGAGCAGAAGGCCCGGGTCACTGACCTGCTGGCCCGCGTCGGCTTGCGCCCCGAGAGTGCGGGCCGCTACGTGCACGAATTTTCCGGCGGCCAGCGCCAACGCCTGGGCATCGCCAAGGCCATCGCCGTCAATCCGCAAGTGATCGTCGCCGACGAGCCGGTCTCGGCCCTGGATGTTTCGGTCCAGGCGCAGGTGCTCAATCTGCTGATCGATCTACAGGATGAGTTGGGCCTCACCTACCTCTTCATCAGCCATGATCTCGCCGTGGTGCGCCACATCAGCCATCGCGTGGCCGTCATGTATCTGGGCCGGATCGTCGAGTTGACGACGCGAACTGAGCTGTTCACGCGACCACAGCACCCCTACACCGAAGCCTTGCTCGCGGCGGCGCCCGCGCCCGATCCGGCACGCAAGGGCGCAAAGCGGTTGATCTTGAAAGGTGACGTGCCGAGCCCCGCCAACCCGCCGCCTGGCTGCCGCTTCCACACGCGATGCCCCTATGCGGACGCCGCCTGCAAGATCATCGACCCGCCGCTCGTGGAGGTGTCGCGGGGCCATTACGTCGCCTGTCTGAAACGGCCAGCGCGTATCGACATCACGGACTGAAAAATATCTGCATAATACGCGTGATGTTCAATGTTGCGCCGTTCCGCACGACCTCCTGCAACCATTGAGCCTCTATCTGGGGGACTGGGGGTGGGTGGTTCAAATCCTCTCGCTCCGACCAATTCGACAGAGATCTCGGAGGGTCGCAGATCGTTCTGCTTACCCGAGAACAGGATCTCGATCTGCTCTCGCATGATGCGAAAGCAGACCAAGCCACTGCGTCGCGTCGCGTTACGCCGTCGCCGCCAGCACTTTTCGTACGCGGGCCACGATATCCGCCAAGTCGTCCTCCGTCGCAATCAACGGTGGCGCAATGACCAAGGTATCTCCGGTCACGCGGCAGTAGAGGTCGTGGTCGTGGTACATGCGCTCGATCGTTTCGTAGCCGCGCGCGGCGGGCGCGCCAGTGCGGGGTTCCAGATCGATGCCGCAGATGAGGCCGATCGGCCGAATGTCGACCACCCAGGGCGCATCGCGCAGCGACAGCATCGCCTCGGCGAATTTCGGCTCGAGGGCGCGGGCGCGCTCGAACAGTTTCTCGTCGCGGTAGATGTCGAGCGTCGCCAGTCCAGCGGCAACGGCCAAGGGATGGCCCGAGTAGGTGTAGCCGTGGAACAGCTCCACCATGTGCTCGGGACCGTTCATGTGCGCTTCGTAGATGCCCTTGCGCACCAGCACACCCGACATCGGTACGGCCGCGTTGGTCACACCCTTGGCAAAGGTGATCATGTCGGGAACGATATTGTAGCGCTCAGCGGCAAAGCAGTGGCCGAGCCGACCGAAGCCCGTGATCACCTCGTCGAAGATCAGCAGGATGCCGTGATCGGCCGTGATCTTGCGCAGGCGCTCGAGATAGCCTTTGGGCGGCGGCAAACAGCCTGTCGATCCCGCCACCGGCTCGACGATGACGGCCGCGATCGTGGAGGCGTCATGCAGGCCGATGATTTTGAGGAGGTCGTCGGCGAGTTCGGCGCCCCACTCGGGCTCCTGGTTGGAGAACGCCTGCTTGGCGCGATTGTAGGTCGCCGGCATATGGTCGACGCCCGCCAGCATGTTGCCGAACATCTTTCGGTTGGCGACCATGCCGCCCACCGAGATGCCGCCGAAGCCGACGCCGTGATAGCCACGCTCGCGGCCGATGAAGCGGGTGCGTTGGCCCTCGCCGCGATTGCGGTGATAGGCGAGCGCCACCTTCAGCGCGGTGTCGACGGCCTCCGAGCCGGAGTTGGCGAACAGGCAATAGTCGAGATCGCCCGGCGCGAGCAGCGTCAGCCGCGACGACAGCTCGAAGACGGCGGGGTGGGCGTATTGGAAGGGCGGCGAGAAATCGAGCGTTTCGGCGGCGAGCTTGATGGCCTCGACGATGGGCCGGCGGCCGTGCCCCGCGTTGACGCAAAAGAGACCTGACGTCGCGTCGATCACCTTTCGGCCGTCGGGCGTGTGGTAGTGCATGTCCTTGGCGCCCGAGAAGAGCCGTGGCCGCGATTTGAAGGCGCGATTGGGCGTGAACGGCAGCCAATAGGGCTCGAGCTCATTGGGCTTCATATCGAGCGGGGCCATGGGTGGTCTCCTGTGGCGGAACGGGTGGGGCCGCACGGGTGTCCGCGCGTGAACATGTGGGGTTTGTAGCAGCCGGGGCAGCACACCGGAAGGGCGAACGCGCCCCACATTCGCGAATGCACGACCACCCATTGGCACAGCGCTTCGTTTCGTGCGACAGACGGAGCAGCCCACTCCACCATTCGAGCCCCGGAGCCACCCATGCACGCCGTCGATCTTGCTGCTGCCACTGACCGCTTGATGAGTTTCCTTGCCGTCCCCGGCATCACCGGTGAAGAGGCCAAGATCGGTAAGGCGCTCGTGGCGGCATTGAAACAGGCCGGCGTTCCCGCGCGCGCCATCCGCTTCGATGATGCGCACACGCGCATTCCGCTGCCGACGCAGACCGGCAATCTGATCGTGCAATTGCCCGGACGCGGCGACTTGAAGACGGCCCCGCGCCTGCTGTTCATGACGCACATGGATACCGTCCCTTTGTGCGCCGGCGCAGTTCCCAAGAAGCAGGGCCGCAAGATCGTCAGTGCCGTCAAGACCGCATTGGGCGGCGACAATCGCACGGGCTGCGCCGTGCTCGTCACGCTCGCCGCCGAGCTGATGCGCACAAAGCTCGATCATCCCCCGCTGACCCTGCTCTTCACGGTGCGCGAGGAGAGCGGCTTATGGGGCGCTCGCCATGTTGCGCTGGAAGACCTCGGCGACATCACCATGGGCTACAACTTCGACGGCCGCAGCGCGGCGCACGTGACGGTCGGCGCCGTCGGGGCGGATCGCTGGGAAGTCGAGATCTTCGGCCGTGCCTCGCACGCGGGCGGCGCGCCTGAGCGCGGTATCAGCTCGACCTTGATCCTCGCTGAAGCCCTCTCCGCTGTGCGTAAGGGCGGCTGGTTTGGCAAGATCGAGAAGAATACCGGCAAGGGCACGAGCAACGTCGGCCCCGTCAGCGGCGCGTCGGGGGGCTCTGCCGGCGACGCCACGAACGTGGTGACCGACTACGTCCAGGTGAAAGGCGAAAGCCGCAGCCACGACGCGGCGTTCTTCAAACAGATCACGGCCGCCTACAAGGACGCCTTCACCGCCGCTGCCGCCAGCGTCACCAACAGCGAAGGCAAAGCCGGTCGCGTGAAATTCACGACACGCACCGATTATTACCCGTTCCGCATGAAGGACAGCCAACCCGTCGTGCGCCGCGCCGTCGCCGCCGTCGAAGCTGAAGGCTTCACCCCCGACGTCCGCGTCGCCAACGGTGGGCTCGACGCCAATTGGTTGGTGCGCCGCGGCATCCCGACCGTCACCTTCGGCGCCGGCCAGAACGAAGTCCATACGCTCGACGAGTGGGTCGACCTGAACGAATTCGAGGCTGCCTGCTCTCTGGTCGTGCGCTTGGCGACGGCGGGGGTGTGAAAACACGTCACGGCACGGGTCGCCCCACCGAAGGAACGCATGGCTGAGCTTCGGCTGGGGGTGAATTTCTTCTGTGGGAATCGCTCAGCTTACCCGTTTTTTGCCACGTTCTCATGATTTCCCACAGGCCATTCGGCGCCACGGTGCCCCCGCACACCGGCGCAAAGGCTTTTGGGTCTCGGTATGATCGTGCGCACTGCCTACGTGATTGCGGCCCGCCGGACGGTTCTGGGCCGCATCGGGGGCCTTCACCGCCACCGCCGGGTCGAGGACCTGGGTGCGCCGCTGATCATCGAGGCGATGAAGGACGCCAAGCTGTCGCTGGCCCGCGTCGATCGCGTCATCCTCGGCAACGCCAGCGCGGGCAGCAACCCCGCGCGGCTCGTGGCATTGGCTGCGGGTGTGCCGGATTCCGCACCTGCTGTCACCGTCGATCAACAGTGCGCGTCGGGTCTCGAATCCATCGTCTCGGCGCTACGTCTCATTGCGACCAACGAAGCTGAAGTCGTCGTCGCGGGCGGCGTCGAAGCCATTTCGATGGCGCCCTGGCGTCTCGCCAAGCCCAAGAACGTGCACCAGACGCCGCGCTTCATGGGGCTGCTCGGCGAAGAGGATGCGGGTGGGCACGACCTGGGTGCGATCGCCGACGCCGACAAGCTCGCGCGCCGTCGCAAAATCAGTCGTGAAGTGCAAGACGAATGGGCCTTTCGCGCGCATTTGGCCGCGTCCCTTGCGCGCGATGCCCGCCGCTTCGTCAAGGAGGTGGTGCCGCTCGAAGCCACTGCCGTCGAGAGCCGAGACCAGAGCGCGGTCGAGCCGGATTTGGCCGCCCTGTCAGCATTGCCCGCCTATCGCACCGACGGCACCCTCAGTGCGGGCAATACGAGCCAACTCCATGACGGCGGCGCGATCATCGTCGCTGTTTCGCCCGCCATTTGGGACGAATTGGGCAAGCCACCCGCGCTGCACCTTGTCACCAGCGCGTCCGTCGGTGTCGCGCCTGCTGAAGAGGGTGAAGCCCCCCTGGTCGCCTTTCGCCGCATGATGAGCAACGCCAAGGGCCTAGCCATCGCCGACATTGATCTGGTGGAGATGAGCGAACGCTCCGCCGTGCAGGCGCTCCTGCTGCGCGATGCGCTGCAATTGTCGGATTCCGTCCTCAACCCCGACGGCGGCGCGGTCGTGCGCGGGCACCCCCTGGGCGCGGCTGGCGGCATCCTCGTGACTCGCCTCTTCACCCGCATGGCCCGCGCCAAATCGGACATCCGCCCCCGCTTCGGCGCCGCCGTCCTCGGCTCGGCCGGTGGCCAAGGCGTCGCGGCCCTTTTCGAGAGCGCGTGAGACTGATCGAGTTCACGCGAGGCGAAGTCTCGTGGCGGCGGCGGTCGCCGAGGTCTTCGCAGCTTGCGGCCCCCCCGAGCCCAGTCTATATACCCCCGAGTGGCGCACCCCGCCACCCGCCGGCGATGGGGAATCGTCTAATGGTAGGACTGCAGACTCTGACTCTGCCTGTCTAGGTTCGAATCCTAGTTCCCCAGCCA
>JANOHP010000152.1:0-26175 GCA_031406575.1 Hyphomicrobiales bacterium | reverse complement strand
GGAATGTCGAAATCGAATTCTGAATAGCACTCGTAGGGCTGCGACTTTCGCAAGTCCCAGGCAGCGCCAGAGCCGCGCACCATGACGCCGGAAAAGCCCCAAGCAAAGGCGTCGTCCAGCGACACCACGCCGATGTCGACGTTGCGCTGCTTGAAGATGCGGTTTTCGGTGAGCAACCCTTCGATGTCATCGCAGGTTTTCAGGAACGGCTCGACCCAGGCGGCGATGTCTTGGACGAGTTCGGGCGGCAGGTCCTGATGCACGCCGCCGATGCGGAAGTACTTGGCGTGCATGCGGCTGCCCGAGGCGCGCTCGTAGAACACCATCAGGCGCTCGCGTTCCTCGAAGCCCCACAGCGGCGGCGTGAGCGCGCCGACATCCATCGCTTGCGTGGTCACGTTGAGGATATGGGAGAGGATGCGGCCAATCTCGGAGTAGAGCACACGGATGAGCTGGGCGCGGCGCGGAATGGTGAGGCCCAGCAGCTTTTCTGCGGCCATACAAAAGGCATGCTCCTGGTTCATCGGCGCGACGTAATCGAGCCGGTCGAAATAGCCGATCGCCTGCAGATAGGTCTTGTGCTCGATCAGCTTCTCGGTGCCGCGATGCAGCAGGCCGATGTGGGGATCGACGCGCTCGACGACCTCACCGTCCAGCTCGAGCACGAGCCGTAGCACGCCATGGGCGGCGGGATGTTGCGGGCCGAAGTTGATCGTAAACGGGCGGATTTCGGTTTCGGGCATTGGTTTTCAATCCTCGCGCGGCGACAGGTCGATGCCGCGATAGATGTCGGAAAGTGAGATGGACAGGTTCAACTCTGGGATGCCTAGCACGGCGTCGACACCCGCGAATTCGATGGGTTCGGCGGCGAACGCGCCCGATGGCCCGCGCACCCACAGGAGGCACGCCACATCGTCTTGGCTGGCGACGATATAGGCGATCAGCGATCCCAGTGCGGTGTATTCGACAGGCTTGTGTTCGAGATCGCGCGCCGTACTGCTGGGTGACAGGACTTCGACGATCAACGTGGGTTGTAATGTCGCCAAGCTGGTGTCGATCTCTGCGGCGGGTTCGACGACCACGTCGGGATAGCGAATGGTGGTCTTAGTCTCGACGCCGCGCTCCGGCAGAACTTCATACAAACTGGAATCGAGGCTGGCGCGCAACGCATCCAAGAAGCGAACGGCCAACCGCCCATGCTTGCGCGTTCCCCCCGTCATCTGCTGCACGATGTAGCCGTCCTCATATTCGAAGCGCTCATCGTCATGCTTAGCGACGAAGTCGTAAAACGTGGCCTTGTCGACCTTGATGAAAGCTTTCTGGTTCATGCGCCCGGTCCGTGGTTGTTCCCCGCTTAGCACGGGTCCGCGCCCTGCGAAATGTCCTCGGTTGCCGCGTCCTGGCGAAATTCGCCCCTCGAGCGCTTTCTGGTCGATGTAAATCGCAAACGCCCAGTGCGTATCGTTGGGTCAAGGTCACCGGCCACGACCCAACAATTCCGGGTGTGCCGTGGACGTTGGGTCGCCCTGGCGCTAGACCCAACGCATGCGACCGGATGATCACCGCATCGTCAGGCGATCGTGAACGCGGGAAGGCGCGCCCACGCGGGATGGCGTACGCCCGCGCGTATGGTTGCTCCCTGCTCGGGCGACAATGCGTTCGCCACGGTGGCCCACGGTACGCCCTTGGCGCGAAAGGCTGTGGCCAGCGCCGCCATCGTCTCGTCGTCGCGCCACAGCCACAGACGCTCGATCAGGGGATCGAACGTGCGGGTCCACTCGGGTCCCGTCGAGCGCGCCGGCGAAAATGTCTCGAGCAGCGCGATCAAGTCATTGATGCTCGCCTCGCGCAGCCTATGCCGCACCTGTTCCTCGGTCAGCGCCAGCGTTTCGGCAGCTGCGTTGCGCAGCCGCCAAATGGCGCTCAGGGGATGATTGCTCATGGGTGCTCTCAGGCGTTGGCGGGATGGAAATGATCGACGTAGACCTGGAAGCAATCGTGGGTCTGGGCGCGTTTGATGTAGCGGGACTGGTGTTTGGCATATCCTCGGATGATGTCGTCGCGACGCGGAGTGCGGTTGTGGCGGTACTCTTCCAGGGACGAGCTGCAGTTGCGCATGACGTGCGGATCGTTCTGCCAATGGCAGGCCGCATACGTGATCGTGTCAAGCAGCGCGCGCCGTTCGCTGGTGCGGTCGAGGTAGGAATCGACCAGCGCGCACGTGCGCGGCGCGTCTTGCGCCAACGCGTGTTCCTTGATCAGTGGCAACATGTGATCGACAGCGATGCTGTCGGCCCAGGCGCGATGCGCGCGGCGCGACTCCAGCGTGAACTTGGCATCGCGCGGCATCATGGCGTTCGAGCGGATGGTATCGTTCATGAAGCGGGCCGCCATGAACACGCCTTTGACGTGGTGCGGACTATCGTAGTCGCGAATCCACGTCAACACGACGTTGGTGTAGTCGAGCGCGTGGGTCGGGTGGTTGAACAACGCGGGGTGTTCGAGCACATCCATCAGGTAGCGCTGGAAACACACGAACACGGCATCGCCCACATCCAGGACCCCGGCGCCGCGCTTGAAAAAGCCCATGATCGCCGCATTGACGTCGAACGGGCCGCCCCAAACCATCGCCTCGACCAATTGGTCGAGCTCTCGTTGGGTGAGTGGCGTGTCGGTTCGCTTCGCGATGGAGGCGTGCGCGGGGATTTCCATCCGACAGATGTTGCTGATCTCCGTCCAAAGTCCGTGCAAGCGAGGGGCGCAGCCCAGATCGGGCACGACAGTGTAGATCAATTCGTGCGCATTCTCCCATCCCAGATAATCGGCAATGTGCACCAGCGCGCGCGCCCGGATGGCCTTGTGGCCGATGTTCTGATAGCCGCCCCGATTGATGATCGTGTCCTGCAGGTCGATGATGCCGGAGAACAGGATCGCCTCTTTCAACTTGTCACGGCAGGACGGGTCCTTGGCCAACCCGAGGAACAAACCGTAGCCCTCTTCGCGGTTGCCCTCGGCGATCGACCAGCTCATGCGCGTCAGACGCTCCTCGACCGAACCACCCTCGATCGGTGCGTGATCCTCGAAGTAGATTTTCGGCGCCGTCCATGCCGGTCCGTCGAACCGCCCGACTTCGTGATCGGGACCGGGAAACTTCACATCGCACTTCTCGCCATCGCGCGCGTAGTGGCCGGGAAACTCGCAAATGATCTGCTCCCAGATGTTGAGACCTTGGGGCACGTACCACATGGCTTGGACACTCGGCAGGACGGCCTTGGATCCCTCGATTTCGCTCAACAACGAGATTGCCCCGCGCCAACCCAGAATGGTGTGGTCGTAGTTGACGCCGCGCATCTCGCCCGTCGGCAGGCGCATCAGGTGAGAGGGAACCTGGACGAAGGGTGCGGCCGCCGCAATCGCTTCCTTGATGACACCCTTGAGGGGATGCTTTTCCTCCGTCACCAGCCGGCAGAACGTGGTTGTCGCCTCGCGGTAGCGCACGCCCAGGATCTCGTCACGCAAACGGTCGACTGTCGCCCTACCTCGCAGCGCCACCATGGCATCCTCCCTGGTTCGTCTTGCGTCAGGTTATCAATGGCTGGGCATTGTCGCAAACGCCGTCAGTTGCAGCTCGTGGGTCCAGCAGGATCGGTCCTGCGTGTGCAGGTAGTAGAAGGCGTCAGCGATCTTGACCGGGTTCATCACGATATCGGGGCGTTGCTGCGCGCGCGGCAGGGCGCGGGTGCCCGGCGAATCGATCAGCCCATCGATCACCACGTTCGCCACGTGCACCCCGTGCACCGAGTACTCCTCGGTCAAAACCTGCGCGAGCGTGCGCATCATGACGCGCGGATAGTAGAGCGATTGCCCGGTCAGGCGTTTGTGGCCGCGCAACGAATACTGATTGTTGGTGATCAGGAATGAGCCCTCGCCGCGTTTGCGCATGGCGGGCAGCACCTCCTTGGCCACCAGGAAGGGCCCGCGGCTGGCAATGTGCTGCGCGGTCTCGAACATTTCGACGGGAATGTGCTCCAGCAATTCCTTGTCGGGGGGCAGATCGCGGCCTTCGAGATAGCCGGCGTTGTAGACGAGCACATCGGGGTCGCCGACTGTGCTGCGAATGGTTGAAAACGCCGTCGTGATGGACTCCTGTGAGACGAGGTCGAGTTCGACCGTCATGGCGTCGCCGCCTTGAACTTTGATCGCCTGCTCCAAGGCGGAGGCATTGGCGCGATGGCGGGTCGTCAGCACGACGAAGAAGCCTTCCTTCGCGAATTTCTGCGCGATGGCGCCTCCGATGCCCCAGCGAATGCCGACGGGGACATCGCTGTCGTCGAGCGACTTACCGTGCACCAGTTTGGTGTTGCGGCCATCGGCCTGCCACTTCGACGTCGCCCCTACGATGACGGCGACCTTTTTGCGCTCTGGAGCCATGGCGCGTTCTCCCTGTCCAGGTTTGGGATCCGAGCATAGGCCGGTCGGTGCCGCCGATGCAGCAATTTCTGCTCGGTGATCAGGGGATTTGGTGGGACCCTCTCACCGGTGCGCCATAGACCGCGTCTCGGCGCCGGGCTACCGTGGGGTCTGCGGTTGAAGGAAAGCGGCCCTCGAAGGTCGACACCTCTGCGCTCGAGTGATGCAAAACGCATAACGGGAGGAAGACATGCAGCGAGTGATGCTTCTCATTGCAGCAATGATGATGTCGGCGGCGACCCAAGTGTGGGCGCAGCAGTCCGGCGGCACCCTGCGGCTGACCCACCGCGATAGCCCCGCCAGCCTGTCGATCCACGAGGAGGGCACCAACTCCGTCATCACGCCGGCGATGTCGATCTTCAACAATCTGGTCATGTACGACCAGAACGTGAAGCAGAATACCCTGCAGACGATCGTGCCCGATCTGGCGACGGCGTGGAGTTGGAGTGCGGACGGCACCAAGCTGACATTCAAACTGCGCGAAGGCGTCAAGTGGCACGACGGTAAACCGTTCACGTCGGCCGACGTGAAATGCACGTTCGATCTGTTGCTCGGCAAGGCGAAGGAGGGCTTCCGCCTCAACTTCCGCAGCGGCTGGTACGCGAACGTCGCCGACGTCACGACCGACGGCGATTACAGCGCCGTGCTGCACCTGAAACGGCCGCAACCGTCGATGCTGGCGATGCTGGCGTCGGGCTACTCACCGGTCTATCCCTGCCATGTGCCGCCCGCCACGATGCGAACCAACCCTGTCGGCACCGGCCCCTTCAAATTCGTCGAGTTCAAGCGTAACGAATCTATTCGACTGGCGCGCAATTCCGACTACTGGAAAGCCGGCCGGCCCTACCTCGACGCGATCGAATTCACCATCATCCCGAACCGGTCGACCGCAATCCTGTCCTTCGTGTCGGGCCAGCACGACATGACCTTTCCCTATGAAATGACAATTCCTCTGGTGAAGGACATCAAGTCCCAGGCGCCGCAGGCGACCTGCGAGGTCACGACCACCAACGTCAGCACCAACCTGCTCGTCAACCGCGACAAGGCGCCCTTCGACAATGCCGAAATCCGGCGCGCCATGGCGCTGGTGCTCGATCGCAAGGCCTTCGTGAGCATCATGTCCGAGGGCCAGAACGCCGTCGGCGGCGCCATGCTGCCCGGTCCCGAAGGCATCTGGGGAATGCCCAAGGAAATTCTGGAGACGATCCCCGGTTTTGGGCCTGACGTGGCCAAGAGCCGCGAAGAAGCCCGCGCGATCATGACCAAACTCGGCTACGGGCCATCCAAGCGGATCTCGGTCAAGGTCTCGACCCGAAACATCGTCCCTTATCGCGACCCGGCCGTCATTCTGATCGATCAGCTCAAGGAAATCTTCATCGACGGCGAGCTGGACATCGTGGAAACCGCACTCTGGCACACCAAGGTGGCACGCAAAGATTTCGTCGTGGGTCTCAACCTGACCGGCAGTGGTATCGATGATCCCGATCAGCAATTCTACGAGAACTATGCCTGCGGCTCGCAGCGCAACTACACGAATTATTGCGACAAGGACATCGAAGCGCTGATGGACAAGCAATCGATGGAAACTGATTTCGAGAAGCGCCGGAAAATGGTCTGGGAGATCGATCGACGTCTGCAGGAGGATCTCGCTCGCCCCATCATCATGCACAACAAGAACGCCTCGTGCTGGTCGCCCAAGGTCCGCAACGTGGTGATCATGGTGAACAGCATCTACAATGGCTGGCGCTTCGAAGACGTTTGGCTGGACAAATGAGGAGACCCGCGAGGCCTCCAAGTCCGTAAAGCTTTCGTATTCGTGCCGTTCGGGAGGACATGAGTCATGGCAGCAATCAATAAATCCGTGATCGTCACCGGTGCTGCGAGCGGCATCGGCTTGGCGATGACTCTGGGCCTGATCACGGCGGGTCACGACGTGACCGCGGCCGATCGCAATGCCTCGGCTCTGGTCGACCTCGCGAAAAAGACGGCGGGCCTGAAAGGAAGCGTCGAGACGGTGACGGTCGATCTCGCGCATCCCGACAGCTTCGCCCACATCACTGCGACGACGCTCATCAAGTACGGACGCATCGATGCGCTCGTGAACAACGCCGGCATCGGTCAAGCCTCGGTACGCAACGGTGATCGCCGACCGATCCGCTTTTGGGAAACGACGCCCGAGCAGTGGGGACGGTTCATCGCCATCAACGCGGCCGCGCCCATCAACATGGCGCGGGCCGTGCTGCCCCACATGCTGGCCGCCAAATCCGGCCGCATCGTTACCGTGACGACGAGCCTGGGCACGATGGTGCGCGAAGGTTATCTGCTCTATGGCTCGTCGAAGGCGGCCGCCGAGTCGGCAATGGCGGTTCTGGCAGCGGATCTCGCCGGAACGGGCGTCACCTCGAACGTGCTCGTGCCCGGTGGCGTCACCGACACGCCGCTCGTGGGCAACGCCCCCAACCGCGAGAAGATGCTGCAGCCTGCGATCATGTCGGCGCCGCTGCTGTGGCTGCTGTCGGACGAAGCGCGCGCCGTCAACGGCAAACGCTTCATCGCCGCCGATTGGGATGCGACGCTGCCAGCTGGGGCTGCCGCTGAAAAAGCCGGCGCCCCGATCGCCTGGCTCAGCATCGCACGCATGCCGATCGAACCGACCTGAAACGGGCCATCGAGGCCCTCGTCAGCCGGCGGCGGCGAGGTCGATCGCACGCCGGTACATGGTCTTGGCCGCTTCCGGCGTGTTGTAGCCGGCGTGCGCAGTGAGGGTGACGTTGTCCAATTTCAGCAGCGGATCGTCCGGCGAGATCGGCTCCTTGGAGAACACGTCCGTCGCGTAGTGCCCCACGCGGCCCGACCGCAGCAGCTCCTCGATGGCAGCCTCGTCGACGACGGCGGCACGCGCCGTGTTGACGATGATCACGCCCGGCTTGGTCTTGGCCAATTTGGCACGATCGAGAAAGCCGCGAGTTTGATCATTCAGCGCCAAATGCAGGCTCAGGATGTCCGCCCGCGCCAGCACCTCGTCCAGCGCCACCATCGGTACGGGCGCGTCGGCGACCGGCGATCGATTGTACGCCATCACGTTCAAGCCCACGCCTTTGGCGATGCGGGCCATCTCTCGGCCGATGCCGCCCAGACCCACCAAGCCCAACGTCTTGCCCTTGAGTTCGATGCCCTGCAGGGGCCGCCAGTTGTCGGCGCTCGCGCGCAGCATTGCGTGCATCGTCGCGATATGCCGCCCCGCAGCGAACACGAGGCCCATGGCGTGTTCGGCGACTGTCGTATCGCCGTAGCCCTTGATCGTCGAGACCTTGATGCCGAGCGTTTCGGCGGCGGCGAGATCGACGAAGCTGCCCGCTCCCGTTCCCAGGAACACGATGTGCTTCAGGCCGGTGCACTTCGACAATGTGTCCTTGGTGAAATAGGACGCATCATTGATCACCGTATCGAAGCCCACGATCTTGGCGGGTATGTCGGCTTCCGCCACCGGCGCCATGTTGACGGTGATCGGCGGATCGCCGGCGCCATGCACCTCGCGCCACAACCGATCGATGTCCGCTGTCGAGTCGATGAAGATCGTTTTGGGCATGACCCCGCTCCTCCCGCACGAGAATTCGCCCGCACGTGGTTCGTGCGGGCGGCGTCGTCATCGCACCTCGACTGCTTACTTGACTTCGGCCAACCGCTCGAGTTCGGGTGTCGCCAGATCGAGCGCCTTGCCGAACCGCTCGACGGCTTGATCTGCTTCGCTTCTGTTCATGGTCAGCGGCGGCGAGAACGCGTTGACCTCGATGAACGGCAACCCGCGTGACAGCAGTCCGCATTCGAGGGCTTTTGCGGCGACGACCCGATGCGGCCCGGTCTTCGGGTTGAACCAGCGCTTGGTCCCCTTGTCGGCTACGTATTCAACGGCATTCATTTGTCCGATGCCGCGCACATCGCCCACGAACGGGTGGCTGCCGACGCGCTGTTGCAGGCACTGCTTCAGATAGGGACCGACTTGCCCTGCATTCTCGATCAGACCTTCGCGCTCGAAGATTTCCAGATTGACGAGGCCGAGGGCGCCGCCCGTGGGATGGCCGGAGTACGTGAACCCGTGCATCACGGGACCCATCTCCGGGGAGGCATCCCGCAGCACGTTCCAGATTTTTTCCGAGATCACGGAGCCGGAGACCGGGAAATACGCCGACGTGATGCCTTTGGCGAGCGTCACGATATCGGGCTTCAACGCCATGCCGCCCGTCGCGAACCAGTGGCCGGTGCGCCCGAACCCGGTGATCACCTCGTCGGCGATGAACAGGATATCGTGCTTGTCGAGGACGACCTGCAGCTTCTCGAAGTAACCCTTGGGTGGCAGCAGCACACCACCCGTGCCCATCACCGGCTCGGCAATGAAGGCCGCAATCGTGTCGGCGCCCTCCTTGGCAATGAGCGCCTCCATCTCGGCCATCATGCGGTCGGTGAACTGCTCTTCGGTTTCGTTGGGCAAACCATAGCGATAAAAGTGCGGGCACGACACGTGCAGAACGCCGTCGACCGGGAGGTCCCACGCCTTGTGATACACGGGAATGCCGGTGAGGCTGGCAGAGGCCATCGTCAGCCCGTGATAGCCGCCCATGCGCGAGATGATCTTCTTCTTGGCCGGTTTGCCGCGCAGGTTGTTGTAATAACGGACCAGCTTGAAGTTGGTGTCGTTGGCGTCCGATCCGCCCATGCCGAAGAAAATCTTCGACAGATGCCGCGCGTTGGATTTCTCGTGGAAGAGCTGGAGCACCTTTTCGGCGAGCCGGATGATGGGCTCGTTGGACGTGCCACCGAAAATGTGGTGGTAAGCCAAGTCCATCACGCCCTTCCTGGCCGCCTCGGCCATTTCCGGTCGGCCGTACCCGATGTTGACGCACCATAGGCCTGCGCCACAGTCGAGCAGGTCGCGGCCATGCTGGTCGTTGATCCAGATGCCTCGGCCGTTCGAGACGATCATCGGCCCTTTCACCAGATGGTCCGAAATCGACGTATTGGGGTGAAAGATCGACTCGCGATCGATGTCTTCCAACGACATATTCCGATTGAGTTCGTCCACGGCAGGCCTCCGTTCGGTCGCACTGGATCAGCGTTCTCGGGGGCAATATGGACCAATCGGACGCCCGCGGAAAGTTACCGATTGGCTGTGGGGGCTCCAAAATGGGCCACACCACCGATCCATCCCCGTAAATCGCCCGCCAGTTTGGTCGAAAACCCGATCCGCATTAGGCTCGGTGCGCACTTTGCAAATACCGGCCCCTGGTCGCGAACGTCGTCCCCGAGGAAAGAAAGGCTCGTTCCCCATGAAATCCGCCCTCTGCGACAAGCTCGGCATCGCGTTTCCGCTGTTCGCGTTCAGTCACTGTCGCGATGTGGTCGCGGCCGTTACCAATGCGGGTGGGTTCGGCGTGCTGGGCGCGGTCGCCCACACGCCCGAGACCTTGGAGATCGATCTCGCGTGGATCGATGGGCAAGTGAAGGGTAAGCCCTACGGCATCGACCTGCTCATTCCCACTACGATGGAGGACAAGGAGGGTGCGTTGACGGAAGCGGAGCTTCAGGCGCGCATTCCGCCTGGGCATCGCAAGTATGTTGCCGATCTCTTGGAACGACACCAAATCAACACGTCCGACTTGTGGAGTGGAGAGCATGACTATCGTCCCGCCGGCAACATGAGCGAAGCGGGCGCGACGAGGCTCGTCGATGTCGCTTTCAGGCATCCGATCAAGCTGTTCGTGAATGCCCTGGGAGTACCACCGAACTCGATCATGGAGCGTGCGAGGCAACACGGGATCTTCGTCGGGGCCCTGACGGGAGCCAAGGAGCATGCCGTCAAGCATGCCGAGGCTGGTGTCGACATCATCGTCGCAGCCGGTGGCGAGGCGGGAGGACATTGCGGTGAGGTTTCGACGATGGTGCTGATACCGGAGGTTCTCGAGGCTCTCGCGCCTTACGAGAACATCGATGTGCTGGCCGCAGGCGGCATCGCCACGGGCCGGCAGATGGCAGCTTGTATGGCGATGGGTGCGGCTGGCGTTTGGACTGGATCGGTATGGTTGACAACTGTGGAGGCCGAGACGACTCCGACGGTCAAGCAGAAGATGTTGAAAGCGACGTCGCGCAACACCGTTCGTTCGCGCAGCCGGACGGGAAAGCCCACGCGGCAACTGCAATCGGCCTGGTCGGATGCGTGGAGCGCCAAGGGTGCACCCGATCCACTACCGATGCCGCTGCAGGGTCTGCTGAGTAGGCCGGCCATGGCCAAGATCGACAAACTCGCCGAGGGTGGCCATGAAGGCGCCAAAGCACTCGCTGCCTATTTTGTCGGCCAAGCCGTCGGCCTCATGAACACCGAGCAATCGGCGCGCTCCGTCGTTTACGACTTCATGACGGACTACGCGGACGCCGTGGCGCGCTTCTCCAGCACGCTCGAGACTTGAGCGGCACGCACACACGCGGCGGAACCGTGACTGGCACGCTGCGTTGTGTGCATCGGGCGACTGTGCGCGAGGCATTGGCATGATCGATCGAACACGACCGATATCGCTGGGGGGCACGGAGGAGTCCGTAGCGCGCTTGGAAGCGCTCGCCAAATTGATGGACGGCTCGTTCACGATTCCTGGAACCGATATTCGGCTTGGCCTTGATGCCGTCATTGGACTCGTTCCTGTCGCGGGCGATGTCGTTTCGGGCGTTATTTCGAGTTACTTGATCTGGGAAGCCAGTCGACTGGGCGCGCCCAAGCGGCTGATTGCCCGCATGATGGCAAACACGCTCCTCGACACGACGATCGGCGCCATTCCGGTCGTCGGCGACGCCTTCGATGTCATGTTTCGCGGCAATATGAAGAATATGGCGCTGCTGCGCCGACACATGGAACGGCGCGGACTGTCCACGCCCTCGGGGAACATCATCGAGGGAGAATCGGTGCGCGTGCGTTGATCGCGCGCGTCACGATGCCTGTCGCCGCTGGGCGGCTACGGGTTTCAGGGCTTCGAGCATGGCAAAGAGGCGGTCCCAGTCGATCGGCTTGGTCAATACGTTGTCCATACCGGCGCTCAAGCAACGTTGAATTTCGATGTCCGCGCTCGTCGCCGTCAGACCGATGATGGGCACAAAACGGGTGGCCTCCTGCGTACGCAACCGCTTTGTCGCTTCGATACCATCAATCACGGGCATATTGAGGTCCATCAGGATCACGTCGAATTTGACGCTTGCGCAGGCAGCGAGAACCTGCCCGCCATCACTGGCGATCTCGCTGTCGCATCCAAAGCTGTGCAGCAGCGTCGTGATCAACTGTTGATTGACGCTGTTGTCTTCGGCCACGAGAATTTTGAGCCGTCCCGACGGAGCAGCGATGGGCGGCGTCGCGGCCGGGACCAGCGTCTGGTTTGCGTCGGCAAGCTGGCGACAGAGGCGATCGATGGTGCCGCTCAGCAGCGGCCGCTGAAGGCTGGCGGGTCCGTCGCGGCGACCTGGACCATATTTTTCGAGGAACAGGATGTGTGGTGTGTCCGCGCCGCTCAGACCGATTGAAATTTTGAAGTCTTGAATGTCGGCGGGTGCCAACATCGCATCGATGAGAATCAATCCGAACGTTTGCTCGCATGCCACGCGCCGTGCTGTCGCTGGATCGGGCACCACCGTCAATCGCCCGCCCAGAGCCTCGACATAGCATTTCAGGACATCGTGCAACCCGGCTACGGGACTGATGAACAAGATGTCGGCGGGCAAGGCCGAGGTTTGGTGCCGGTCGCGTGCGTCTGCTTGTCCCCGAGCGACGACGAGCGGCACGGTGAAACTGAAGGTCGAGCCCTGCCCCACTTCGGAATTCACCCAGATTCGGCCACCCATCAGATCGATCAGCTCACGTGACAAGGCGAGACCGAGCCCCGTGCCGCCGTATTTGCGCGTCGTCGAGGCATCGACCTGAGTAAACCTCTGAAAGAGGTCTTTGGCGCGGCTCTGAGGAATTCCGATCCCGTTGTCGATGACGTCGAACCGAAGCAAGGGCGGCTCGGACTGGGGCTCCTCCACAGCCGCGCGGATCACGACGGCGCCTGCCTCGGTGAATTTGATGGCGTTGCCCACCAGATTGGTGAGGATTTGGCGCAAGCGATGCGGATCGCCCAGCAGGGACCGCGGTATGCACGGATCGACGAAGGCGGCGATTTCCACACCCTTGTGAAAGGCAACGGGGGCCAGGAGACGAACGAGTTCGTCGACCAATCCACAGACGTCGAACTCGACCGTCTCGATGGCCATGTAGCCCGCCTCGATCTTCGACAGATCGAGGATGTCGTTGATGGTGCCGAGCAGGTTCAGCCCGCAAGTCTTCACGGTTTCCAGGTAGTCGCGCTGGACTTCGGAGACGCCGCTGCCTTCCAGCACGCGCACCATGCCCAGAATTCCGGCGAGCGGTGTGCGCAGCTCGCGACTGAAATTGGCGAGGAAGCTCGATTTGGCATCGTTGGCGGCCTGGGCGTCGGCAGCGGCGCGACGCAGAAGCTCCTCGACTTGCTTGCGCTGCGTCACATCGTGAAGCACGACCATCTTGCCGCCGCCGGGGATGTCGCTCGAGCGAACCTCGAACGTGTTGCCCTCGCGATTGGTGACTTCTTCACAGTGCCGGCCCGCAGGACTGGCGTGCGAGATGGCCTGCGCCACGGCAGGTGCGGGTTCTGCTCTGGTTTCGATATCGAGGGCCACGAGCGCCGGCTCGTTCCAGATCAGAGGCGTTCCGTTCGCATCGATCGCCACCGTGCCCGACGTTGCATTCGTCAGCAGCGAATTGAGGAGCGCCATGCGTTTGGCTTGCTGGCAGGCATAGCGGATCGAGCGATCGAGCAAATCCTCGCTCAGAGTTCCTTTGACGAGATAATCCGCAGCACCCGCCTCTTGTGCCCCGATATCGACATCCGAGCTACCGAGCCCCGTCAACAGGATCATGGGGCAATGGGGGTGGGCTCTGCCGGCTTCCCGAATGAACTCGAGGCCCGTTCGCTTGCCGATGCGGTAATCGACGAGAACCACATCGTACGTGCGATCGCCAAGCTCCTGTATGGCGCGCTCGTAGGAGTCCACCCAGACGAGGCGGTACGACACGGTCGTGACGCGCTGCAGAATGTCCTGCGTCAGCAGAAAGTCATCGTGATCATCATCCACGAGCAGGACGGCGGTTGTTTTCATCGCGAACTCGGTCACGGTGTTTCTCTCGAGGCGTATGTGCTGTTCGTGGCCGGTGCCGATCAAGCAGACGGCAATTCCACGATTTCGAACCAGTAATGGCCGAGAGTGCGCACGACCTCGACCAGGCCGTCGAATGTCACCGGCTTGGAGATGAACGAATTCACCCCCAGATCGTAGGTGCGCAGAATGTCCTCTTCGGCCTTGGAGGTCGTCAGGACGACGACGGGGATGCGGCGCAAGTCCGGGTCGGATTTGATATGCGTCAGCGCCGAGCGCCCATCCATTCGCGGCATGTTGAGATCGAGTAGGATTAGGCCTGGCCGTTCGTTTGCGGGCCGATTGGCGTATTTTCCTCTGGATTTCAGCAGATCCAGCAGCTCCATGCCGTCTTCCACGAACGCGAGCGGATTGGCGAGCCGACTTTCGCGGAACGCATCCTCGATCAGCATTCTGTCATCGGCATCGTCATCGGCGATGACGATGAGGACGGATGTTTTGTGGCCCATGGCGAGTCCCCTCCCAATGCTTTCGTGTGCAGATGGCGCGCTACGCTGTCGTCATGCCGTTCGCAGGAGTGGCGCGGCGGTCTCTTCGCTCGCAACGCTTTTCGAGGCCAGAGTGCGGCGAATGTCTCCGAGATTCTTCAAGCCGGTGATCTCCGCCATCGTGAAGCGCACGTGATAGGCGCTCTCGATCGCAAAGATCACTTCGATGTGGCGCAGCGAATCCCACTTGGGAGTGTTTTGGGAATTCGACGCATCCGTCAGTTGCATGGGTTCGACACCCAGGACACTTCCAACGATGTTGTTCAGCTTCATGGCGATCTCCACTATGACGTGTTCAATTCGATAGGTGTTCAAGCAAAAATTCGTCGCGCGACAGCGTCTGGCCACCGGCGTTGATCGAAGCCGTGTTGCGTGAAGGCGGCCAGCACCAGCCGTTCGATGCCCAAGCCGACGCATCCGGTCTGTGCGGGCGCGCCGTGGCCATCGCTGATCGAGAACCGCGACCCGAAGAAGTTTCCGTGCGAATTCACCGATCCGCAGGCGATCGACTTCTGTTTGCCCGTCGCATCGAGCACGGGAACCATGATCTCGCTTTTGACCTCCTGCGCGGCCTGCCAGAACTTCTTGGCAGCCGAGACGGTGGCGAATAACGGATCTGTGGCGGACTGCACGCGCACCTCGAGATCGAAGAAGGTCGCGAGCGCCTCGATGTTTTCCAGCGCTGTCACGCGGCTCGCGCACACGAAGTCCTCGCTGCCGACGAACACCAGCTCGCGCACGTTGAACTCGTAGAGCCGCTCGAGCCCGCGGATGTTGCGGCTTTCGTAGCGATACACCCGGCCGAGCCAGGAGTACGCCTCGCCCTCGATGCGCTGTCCTGCAAGCGTCGGATAGCATGGGAAACAGGCGGCCGGATTCAAACACATGCCGTCGACATGGATATGCTCCGGGCGCGGGAGCAGCGCGCCGTCCGAGCAGGAATTGGCGCGCCTGAACTCTTCCAACGCATCGATGTCTTCCAGCACGTTGCCGACGAAACTCACCGCATTGGGGTGGGAATCGAAATATCCGCATTTATGCAACGTGTCGGCGTCGATGAGAGAGGGATAATGGCGATCGACGACGCCGAAATCGCGACGGTAGAATTCGGCGGCTTTTTCATCGATCAGCCGCGCCAGGGCCAGAACCGGGCCCGAGGTGGCGACTTGGCCTTTGCCGTAGTCGTACATCCAGCCGCGCTCGACGAGCCCGGCATTGACGTCGGCCTCGAAGTCCCCGGTATCGCGCCGTGTCGTCTCGACGAACACTTTGGTGTCGAACCCGCTTCTCTGCTTCGACATCGCGTCGAGGTAACGCGTTGCTTTGTCGACCACGTCGCCCAGGGGTGCTGCGGGTCGCAGCACCAGATGCGCCTTCGTCAGATCGGCAGAGACCGTAATGCGCTCGAGCCACGGAGACACGAACACGGACTCTTTTTCGATATCGCTGGCGACATCGACACCGATCACGCGCGGTATATCGAGGTGCAGATCCAGAATTTCGGTGACGTGCTGGTTCATGGAAAGTGCAATCCCGTTAGAACTGGTAATAGAGAAAGGTCGTCGTGGACCCGATCGATGCGAGGGCAACGACGGCGACGGCGGCGACGCTGATGGAGCGTGCGAGTGTCGGCTTCCACACGACGAGACCCGCCTGCGCGCCGGCTGATTCGGGTTTGGAGTCGATGGACGGCCAATAAGTATGGAGAATCTGCTGGCTGTTGGGCATCAGCAGAACGATCGATCCCAAGACGACGATCATGGATCCTGCGGTTTTCATATCGATGGCCAGCAGCGCTGCTTCGGTTGGCGGTAGCGCAATCAGGCCCATGGACCACATGCTGGCCAACAGGGTTCCCGCCGTACTCAGGTTCGCCGCACGAAACACCACGAGGCCGCTGACGACGACCGCCATCGTCAGTCCCCAGGCGAGCACGGTGGGAATTTTGGGCAACCCCATTTCACGCCATGCCAGATTGATGGCGATGGCAGTGCCATGGATGAGGCCATAGACGACGAACGTCCAGCCCGCGCCATGCCAAATCCCTGCGACGAAGAACGTCGCCATGACGGGGAGGCCGGCAGTCACGAAGAACCGCGCTCCCGGGCCATGGCCGCGCGCCATGGCGCCGCGCATACCACGCATCGCCAAGGGCGTGTAGACGTAGGTCGTGAAGAACCGGGTCATGGTCATGTGCCAGCGCCGCCAGAATTCGGAAATGCTGGTCGCTTTGAACGGTGAGTCGAAGTTCAAGGGCAGCATCAGGCCGAAAATGCAGCCCAAACCGATCGCCATATCCGAGTAGCCCGAGAAGTCGAAATAGAGCTGTAGGGCATAGCAGATCGACCCGACCCAAGCCGTGACAGGAGCGATGCCATGGCCGGCTGCGACGCCATCGAAAACCGTCGTGGCGAACGGGGCGATGGCGTCCGCGAGGACGACCTTTTTGAAAAGCCCGATGGCGAATAGGGTTCCACCCGTTGCCAATCTCGTGGCGTCGAACGCGCGGTCGGTGCGGTTCTTCATCTGATCGAACATTTCCCGCTGAAGCACCAGCGGGCCGGCCGTCACGCACGGCAGGAACGTCGCGAACAGCACGTACCGCACGAAGCCAGGACCCTCGACTTGGCCATTGTACGCTTCGATCAGGTAGCCGATCTGGATGAAGGTGAAGAACGACACGCCGATGGGCACGAGAAGGAAAACGTGCGGAATGGACGAGCCTGCAACCTGATTGGCGATTTCAATGAAGAAGTTGGTGTATTTGAAATATCCCAGCGCGCCGATGTTGGCGCTGATGGCGGCGATCAGAGCCACGCCGGCCGCGCGTGGCGTATTGGAGAGCCGCATGATCATCTCGCCGGCGAGGTAGTTGGCGATGACCGATGCCATGAGGACCGCAGCCAAGGTCACGGCCCACTGCGCGTAGAATGCCACCGATGCAACGGCCAAAAATGCGAATGCCGCCTGCCAGCCGCCGAGGCGGTGCGCCAGGAGAAACCCCAAATAGCACGCGGGCAACGCACCGAAGATGAACGCGTAGGAATGAAACACCATGGGTTTTATCGCCTCACCGCGACGGGCGCGGTCGACAACACACGTGTCGTTCGCGGCGCTGTGGGGGCGCGCACCTGACCCGCTCCTTTGCGGGCGTGACGCGGCTGTGATGTCGGCAGGGGCGCCGGCGCGAGCGACGGCGATGCGCTGGTCGACCCGGCGATTTGGCTCGCGGGCGGCTCTGCCGTCGGAGCGGTTGGGGATGTCTGCGATACAGTCTCAGTCACGATCGGCGCCCCCGTCGCAGAGTCGGACGCTACCGGCGGAGCCGTTGCGCTGCCCTCACTGTGCAGCGGCGGCGGCGGCAAGGGGTCCAGACGTACTGCCGTTTCCTCCACGGGAGTGGACGGCTTCGAAGGCATCACCGTCTGATCCGACAGGCTTCGCGGCAGTTGGCTGAACTGGTTAAAGACGTTCGCAAGACACTCTGGATTGGCATGCTCGGCATCGATGTACATGGCCGCATGACACCCCAGCGCATACGGATCGAAACTGCCGATGACATCGAATCCGTGCCGGTCGGCGAATTGGCGCGTCAGGGCCTCGACACTGCGCAGACCCTCCATGTACCGCTCGGTCTTCAGAGCATCGTAGGCGACCGGATTGAACGGCGGATGCACCAGAACGACATGAATGCCGCGCGCCGCGAGAAAGCCGAACAACCGGTCGATGGCTTCGACACCGATCGGATCGATGGTGGGCGGCGAATTGCGCCGGGCATTCACATGAGCCAACGTGGTTTGGAGGCTGCGCTCTGCCGTGTACGATGCGGCGTGTCGCTGGGACCACACGATCGAGCCGCCCGGGAGCAGAATGTCGAGGCGATCGAACCGATCGTCCTGTGTGGGATGGGGATGCTCTTTGGCCTTGTACCACCGTGCGGCGTTGCCATAGAGCATCTGCAGCGACAGCCGCTCGCGCCATCTGGCGACGGGCAGTGTCTCCACAGGCGAATGCGGCATCAGGCCAAGACGCTTCGACATCTCCCGATAGAACGGTATCCCGGGAAGCCAAAGGTGGTCGGTCCGTTCCCCGATGGGCAGAAATTGGTTGTCGCGGATGGCAATCATCAGGTGGCGCGGAAGCTTGTCATGCCGCACCAGCATCTCCACCATGCCCAAGATGTCTTCGTAATAATCGCGGTGAATATGCGCATTGAAGAACGAGCGGCCTGCCAACAGGTCGACGTGGGCTTCCTGCCAGTGACTGGCCCCCAGCAGGATGACGTCCGGCTTTGCCGGCATGCGCGCGAGCTGTGCATTGCGAATTTCACGGATATTCACGTTGAGATCGAAGACGGCGTAGCTCTGTCCGCTGCCCAATGTCTCGCCGATCACCGTAGACGTGGCGCTGTCGTACATCTCCGGCGCAAAAATGCGGTTCCCCGACCACATGGCAAACAAGCTGGAGCCGATGAGCACGAGCACCAGCGCGACGTAGCAGGTGGGGCAGCCGCCGCGAGACGGCTGCTGCTCGATCGCCGCGCGAGACACCGCGTGATCGGGCGCGGACACGACGGTGGGTTCGCCCGCGCGGTGTGCCGTCGGCTGATCCTGAACGGAAGGCGGGAGTGTCATGGACGCAGGTACTTCGATAGGAAGTTGAACTCGGGACGGGTTTAAGGCGATTTTCTCTAGGTCTGGTTAAGTGAAGTATTGGTGAGACCGACTTCGGAAAGGGACCCGGTTCAAGGATAAAAATCCGTGAATGTCAGTCGAAAATGAAACAGGCCCGCGCGATAAACACCGATGTGTCGCGGGTGACCTGCGACAGTAGCGCGACGCGCCTCGCGGTGCCGAGGTGAACCGGTGGTGGGCCGATGACGCTTGGGCGTCACTCACGCAGGGGTCGAGGCCCTGCGGGATGCCGGTGCAAGAGGCACGACCCAAGAGGCCGCCTGCTGCAGGATGACAATTCGGATGATCATCGGCGCAATGAACATCGGCAACATCGACAGGCCGATATAGGCAGCCAGATCGGATCCGAGCGCGTCGCCGACGAGGGCGTAACCCAGTCCGACATTGCGAAATCCGCTCAGAATGCCCGTCGTCAGCGCAATCTCCAGGCCATAGCGGTACATGACGATGACGGTGAGGAGAAACATTCCCACGTTGAGGCAGACCGCCAGCGACAGCAAGAAGATGGCCTTGGTCGGGTTATCAGCCAGCAGACCGCCGACGGAATGCATCATTCCCAGTCCGAACACCGTCAAAGCCAGGACGGAACCCCAGCGCGCAGCCGTTTCGATAACGGCGGATGCCCGGCTCGGAATGCGGGTGACGACCTGGCCATAAACGATGAATGCCGCAAAGGGCAGACCGAGAAACAAGGCGACGCGCGCTGCGTAGTCAGCCAGGTTGAGCGGCACGTTCATGCCGTGGAAGGCGCTGAGGCACACCCACAGTGAGGCCGGCATGACGATGGTCGATACGACCATGCATTGGACGGCATGGCGACGGTCGAGGCCCAGAAGCTCGGCGAGCATCGGCGACGCAAAGAGCGACCCCGCGCAGGCCGATACGATCATGAGTTCCACGATCGTTTCTGGGAAGTCGGCGAGAAGTCCTATGGCCACGACGAGACAAGGAAGAAAGACCTGCTGCCACAGCACGAGCCGCCAAACGGATTTTTCCGCCGCGATGAGATGGATGATTTGCATGCGGGCAAACGGCACCAGAGAGAGCACGACGACCCACAGCAGCGCATCCATAGCGTAGGGCTGCAGCGCCAGCGTCACCGACGGAACGGTCAACCCGGACAAAATGGCAACCGCCAAGAGGGCCAGTGCAAGGGTGCGTTGTTCGAGCAATCCAGTCCCGAAATTCATGCCGTGTGCCTCGCGGTTGCCCATTCGGCGCGCCGGGTCGCCCGTACGCATATCGTTTACGAACAGCCGATAGTTGAAGAGCTGTGAACCCCGCGGAAAAACGCGTGTTGCGCCTTTTGCGGATAGGGTTGTCTTATCGCGTTCTGGTTTAGAAATTCTTCCGAAATATGCTCCATACGTTCGGTCTTCATCAATATCGGGTCAATCATGGACAATGCCACCCTGTCGTTCTTGCCCACTGTGTCGCTCCAGGCCACTGCGGGTGCAGGTGGTGTGCCCCCAGAGCACGAGCTGACGGCCGTCCTCTCGGGTGCCGATGTCGGATTGGCGCTGTTCGACTCCGAATTGCGGATGCTCGCCTGCAATCGCCTCTACAACGAACTGTGCGGCTATCGCGACGATGAAACGGCGCAGGGTGCGTCGCTTCCCGGTCTCATGCGGATTTCTCTGACCCGCAGTGGCATGGCAGAGAGTAAAATCGAAGAGCAGATGGCGACGGCTCTGGGTCATCTCAGACCCGGCACATCCTACGCGTTTCGCTACACGTCACCGAGCGCGCGAACCGTCGAAGTGCGGCGTCGCTGCCTGTCGAGTGGCACAATGGTGGAAACGGTGCGGGAATTGATGCCCGCGTCCACCGGCGTCGATCTCAGCGAGCAGATGGCGCAGATCGCCGAAGCCGCACGGGCGCGCATGATGCACGCTCTGGAAGCAATGGCCGAGGGCTTTGCGATCTATGATCCGCAAGACCGCCTCGTCGTCTACAACCGGAAATATCTGGATTTCAATCCGGTCATCACCGACCTGATCATGACCGGCGCCAGTTACCAAGACCTGGTAACGGCGACGGTGGCGCGAGGAGGCATCGTACTCGGCGGCATGTCGGCTCAGGACTACATCGGGCAGCGGATGTACCACCACCGCCATTCCGCGCAGGCTTACGAAATCGAGAACTCCGATGGGCGGTGGATTTCAGCGAATGAAAAACGCACCTCCGACGGCAGCGTCGTATCGATCCGATCCGACATCACTGACATGAAGCGGCGCGAATTGCAGCTGCTGCGCATTTCCCAGCAGCTGCATGCCAAAAACAGTCAATTCGACGTCGCCGTCAGCAACATGATTCAGGGATTGTGCTTGTTCGATGCCGACCAGCGGTTGATCGTGTGCAATCGCCGTTACCTGGAAATGTACGGCTTTTCCGCCGATGTGGTGAAGCCGGGCGTGATGCTGGCCGACATCATGCGGTATTCGGCGAGCCTGGGCAATTACACCGAGGAGGAAGCCGAGCGCGCCATCGACGAGCGGCGCGATCGCATCAAACTCAGCCAGCGCGTCACGATCAAGCAGCGCCTCAAGGATGGTCGCGTCATCGCCGTCATGAGCGAACCGACGCCGGACGGCGGATCGATCGCCACCTATCAGGATATTTCCGACGTCGAGCACCACGCGCAGCGGATGCAGGAGTATACCGAGAAGCTCGAGCGCTCGAACCGCGAATTGCAGGAATTCGCCTACGTCGCTTCCCACGATCTCCAGGAGCCCCTGCGCAAAATTACGGCGTTCGGGGATCGCCTCCAGGCACGCTACGGTGCAACGCTACCAGCCGAAGGGCAGCTCTTCATCGATCGAATGCAGAGTGCAGCGCGGCGCATGAGCCGGCTGATCGGCGATTTGCTCTCGTATTCGCGTGTTACGTCCCATCCGCAGCCCTTCAAGTCAGTCGACTTGGCGGCCGTTCTGGCGAGCGTTCAATCGGACCTGCAGATCACCATCGAAGAGAGCAACGTCACGTTCGAGGTGGGTCAGCTCCCCGTCATCGAGGCCGATCCCACGCAAATGGGGCAGCTGCTGCAGAATGTGATCGCGAATGCCATCAAGTTTCGCAAAGCCGGCGTCGCGCCGATCATCAGGATCGGGTGCGAAACGCACGCCGTGACATCGGAACACGATGAGGTCATGACATACGCCACGCTCTCGATCAGCGACAACGGCATCGGCTTCGACAACGCTTACAAGGACCAGATCTTCAAAATCTTCCAGAGGCTGCACGGCCGTATGGACTATGAGGGTACGGGGATCGGTCTGGCCACCTGCCGCAAGATCGTCGAACGCCACCACGGCGCCATCGACGCCTCCGGTGTTCCCGGCGACGGCGCCACGGTCAGCATCATGCTGCCCTTCACGCAGCCCTACACCGGCTGAACGCGATCGGAGGCACGTCCACGCCGCGGGCGTGGCCCACCGGATCGAAAGCAGTGGCCCGGGCCGTGAAAGATTGATCCTGACAAGTTCGGCTGTTTCGGGCACAACGCGCCTGTGTTCATTCGCACCCCTCTCAAACCAAGCCCGCAAGCCGACCGTATGCATAAATTCTGCATTGCCCCGATGATGGATTGGACGGATCGGCATTGCCGGGTCTTCCATCGGGTGTTGACGCGCCGGGCGTTGCTGTACACCGAGATGGTCACGGCCGACGCGGTGATCCACCGCAAGCGCGATCAACTGCTGGGCTTTTGCGATGTCGAACATCCCGTGGCATTGCAGCTGGGCGGCAGTGATCCGGCCAAGCTCGCGGCGGCAGCGCGCATTGGTGCCGATTACGGCTATGACGAGATCAATTTGAATGTCGGTTGTCCCTCCGACCGCGTGCAGGGCGGCCACTTCGGGGCGTGCCTGATGGCGACGCCGGACGTGGTGGCCGACAGCGTGGCGGTAATGCGGGCTGCGGTGTCCATTCCGGTCACCGTGAAATGCCGGCTGGGGATCGACGATCAGGACACGGAGGCGGATTTCGAGCGGTTCATTTCGATCGTGGCAGGCGCGGGCTGCGCGACCTTCATCGTGCACGCGCGCAAGGCGTGGCTGCAAGGGCTCTCGCCCAAAGAGAACCGCGACATCCCACCGCTCGACTATGATCGCGTATACCGCTTGAAGGCGGCACACCCCGATCTCCAGATCATCCTCAACGGCGGTCTCGGCACGCTCGAAGAGGCTCTCCCGCAGCTGGACCGTATCGATGGCGTCATGCTCGGCCGCGCGGCCTATCAGACCCCCTATGACACGCTTGCCGGCGTCGATCGGTTGGTCTTCGGTGAGACCAGCGATGCGCCGTCCCGGGAAGAGATCGTGCACGCGCTGTTGCCCTATGCGGCCGGCCACATCGCGCGCGGCGGCCGGCTCAATAACATCACGCGTCACGTGCTTGGCCTCTACCACGGCCGACCGAGAGGGCGGCTTTTTCGCCGTTATTTGTCCGAGCACGCGACGCGATCTGGCGCGGGCGCCGAGGTGCTCGAGCACGCGATGCTCTTGGCAGAGGGCCGCATCGTCGCCGACGAGCGCCGTGTCGCTGCTGTGGTAGACTGAGATCGATCGAAGGACCGGAGTGCTCCATGCAAGATTTCGCGCCGTCTCCCTCGGAGCTGGAACCAGTCGAGATCGCCCCGCTCGAGGTCATTCGCGAGCTGCAACTGCATCGCTTGAAGGGCATGTTGCGCCACGTCTACGAGAACGTGCCGCATTATCGGCAGGCTTTCGACGCGCATGGCGTGCGGCCCGAGGATCTGTCGTCGCTTTGCGATCTTGCCCGATTTCCGTTCACCACGAAAGACGATCTGCGCCGCAACTATCCGTTCGGCATGTTCGCCGTGCCGCACGAGCAGATCGCGCGGCTTCATGCATCATCGGGCACGACGGGCAAGCCGACGGTCGTGGGTTACACGGCGCGTGACCTCGAGGTTTGGGCCGGAGTCGTTGCCCGCTCCATTCGTGCAGCCGGTGGCCGGTCCGGCATGAAGCTGCACAATGCGTATGGCTATGGCCTGTTCACAGGTGGCCTCGGCCTGCATATGGGCGCCGAGAAGCTGGGCGCCACCGTCATTCCGGCTTCGGGAGGGATGACCGAGCGGCAGGTGCAGCTCATCGAGGACTTCCGCCCCGAGATCATCAGCGTCACGCCCTCCTACATGCTGGCCATCCTCGACGAGTTTCGCCGCCAAGGGCGTGATCCGCGCAAGACGTCCCTGAAGATCGGCATCTTCGGTGCGGAGCCGTGGACCAACGCCATGCGCGCCGAAATCGAAGAGGCGTTCGACATGCATGCCGTCGACATCTACGGCATCTCCGAAGTCATCGGGCCCGGTGTCGCCAACGAATGCATCGAGACGAAAGACGGCTTGCATATCTGGGAGGATCATTTTTATCCCGAGATCGTCGATCCGCAGACGGGCGTACCGCTCCCAGACGGTGAGGCGGGCGAACTCGTGTTCACCACGCTGACGAAAGAGGCGATGCCCGTCATTCGCTATCGCACGCGCGATCTGACGCGCCTGCTGCCGGGTACAGCGCGCAGCATGCGGCGTATGGAGCGCATCACCGGCCGCTCCGACGACATGCTGATCGTGCGCGGGGTCAATGTTTTTCCGACGCAAATCGAGGAGCAGATTCTCAAAGTGCGCACCTTGGCGCCACATTATCAGATCATCCTGACCCGCGAGAGCCGCATGGACGAGATGGAGGTGCTGGTGGAGGCGACGCCGACAGCGGGAGACGATACGCGAATAGCGGCGGGTGACGACTTGCAACGCCTCATCAAGAACCTCATCGGTGTGACGGCAAAGGTGACGGTGCAGGAGCCGGGCGCCGTCGAGCGCAGTCAGGGCAAGGCGCGGCGCGTCATCGACAAGAGAGTCGGGCCATGACGCGGGAGCGCGAAGATGAAACGCCAGCCGAACTCGACGCGCGCGTGCGCGTTCTGCTCGAGCACTCGATGCTGGCTTGGGGTGTTCTGGCGCGGGTCGATCGCGGCGACGACGGCGCTCTGCGTGTCACGGGTTTGGGGAAAGAAGCGGTGATCGAGCGTGCGCCTGAGGGTGCACCGTTTCGTTGGCTGGTCAGTATCGACGGGCGAAAACGACCGGCGGTGTCGGTGATCGCGGTGCTGCGGCAGGTGCGTTTGGCGTTCGATCCTGGCTATGAAACGAGCCGCGTGCGGGTCGCGCCCGCGCCGATACGCCCACCGGTGGCGGACTGACGGCGCAACGCGGCGATCACCGCGCCGAGCCGGCCGCAACACTGCGGCCGATGGCGCGAACCTTGCGCGGCGCCGAAAGCCAAATCAGAATCGTCGAGAGCACGACCAGCGCCATCGCAATGAAGCAGCCGATGTCGTAGCTGCCGGTTTGGTCATAGACGAGACCCATCACATAAGGGCCGATCGAGGCCCCCGATGAGCCGAAGATGGCGATGACACCGAAGATGCGTCCGTACGCGCGCCCCTGGAAGAGATCGGCAGGAATGGCCCCGATGGCCGGGGTCATGCCATAGCCGAAGAAACCCTGCGCGATCACCATTCCCCAGACGAGCGCGGGATCGGGATTGCGCCCGAGCAGCAGCATGAACACGTAAGTGAAGAAGAAGCCGGCGCAGGCGAGCGTCCACACCCACTCGCGGCCGATGCGATCACACAGCCAACCCATCAGCAGTTGTCCGCCGACGCCAAACAGCGGCACCGATCCCAGTGCCAGCGCGGCGAAGGTGGAATTGAAGCCCAGGTCCAGCAGGTATTTGGTTTGATGCACCATGATCGCGTACCAGGCGAACAGCGCGAATTGGAAACCGAAGGCGAAACACCAAAAGTGCGTCGTGCGCAGGGCTTTGCGCAACGTCCAATCGGTCTCGGCGGGAAGTATATACTTGACAAAGCAGAAAATAATGGATAAATATGAGACGCGTGACAGGCCGGAAGTATTTCGCGGGCGAAAGTTGCCGGTCGGCATGACCGGCAACTGGTTCTTGGATTTGGTTAAGCTTTTAGCTGCGTTCGAGCGGGGTTCCGATCTGGCTGAAGAGACTGCTGTCAAGGTTTTTCGAATCGTTTCACGCCATCGGGCGTGAATAGGTCTCGAGAGATGATGCCCAAGATATGATTTCCCTCTTGAATCGACTGGTACAGTCCTTCGACAAATTTCAACGACACCTTTTCTTCTCTCAGACGAAAATTGTCGTTCTGAAGTGGTCCCGCTTGTTCGGACAGATATTCCGCTTCGATGAGTGGATCGTCTG
>JANOHP010000112.1:0-18720 GCA_031406575.1 Hyphomicrobiales bacterium | reverse complement strand
TCGCAATCCGCGAACATCGAGTTGCAAATCGATGGCGTCGGCGGGATTGGCGTGCAAACGTTGAAGTGGAACTTGCAATGAGTTCGGTGCGCGGAGTTCGCAGATGAGCACGACCCTCTGGATCATTCTCGGTGTCATTGGCCTTGCCGCCGTGTGGCTCATCGCGGCCTACAACGGCCTCGTCGCCCTGCGCCAACGCTGCAGGCAGGCATTCTCGGATATCGATGTGCAGTTGAAGCAGAGGCACGACCTCGTGCCGAATTTGGTCGAGACTGTGAAGGGCTATGCCAAGCACGAACGCGATACGCTGGAGAACGTGATCAAGTGGCGTAATGCTGCTGCTTCTGCCTCGGGCCCCGCTGCGCAGGCCACCGCCGAGGGCCAGCTCACCGCAGGCATCCGACAGCTCATTGCCCTTGCCGAGGCTTATCCTGACCTCAAGGCCAACACCAACTTCCAACAGCTGCAGACCGAGCTTGCCGATCTCGAGAACAAGATTGCCGCTTCCCGCCGCTTCTTCAACAACGCCGCCTCGGAATACAACGCTGCGCGCGAGGCGTTCCCGAACGTGCTGTTTGCGGGTTCCATGGGCTTCGCACCGCAAGACTTCTTCAATCTCGACGAGGCAGAGAAGTCAGCCGTTAAGACCGCACCAAAGGTCCAGTTTTAAACCGTTTGCTCGTAAGTTCCACGCGGAGACATGCCGGTCTCCGCGCCGCGAGACTGGGATAGAAGGACGGCGACCTCATGTTCCAAGCCTACGGGCTTTACGGTCACATTCAGAAAAACCGGATCCGCTCGGTCATTTTGCTTCTCGGCTTCGTCGTGCTGCTGCAGATTCTGCAGTTTTCGCTCTATCTGTTAGGAACGGCGTTCTTCGGATTTGGCCTGTCGTTCGAGAGCATCGTCGCGGACGCATTCGAGAGTTTCAAGCGCACGTGGCCAGTGGCAACCCTCGTCGCCGTGACGTGGTTCGCCATAGCATACGCGAGCCACCACGCTTTGATCCGCCTTGCGACCGGAGCCGTGGCGGTCGAGCGCAAGGACGCGCCGGCACTTTACAACGCGTTGGAGAACCTCTGCATCTCTCGCGGTATTCCGATCCCGCGCCTCGAGATCATCGAGAGCCCGGCACTCAATGCCTACGCCGCGGGTTTGCGTGAAGGCAATTACGTGATCGCCGTGACCCGCGGCTTGATCGACACCTTGAGCGCGCCGGAGCTCGAGGCCGTGCTGGCGCATGAGCTGACCCACATCCGCAATCGCGACACGCAGATGATGGTTGTTGCCGTGATTTTCGCAGGTGTGTTCGCATTTTTCGGCGACATGTTGTTTCGCGCTTGGGATTTTCCCTATGGCATCTACCCGAGAGGCCGCCGCAGCACACGTTCCGAAGACGGCAGCGGTTGGTCCTCCGGCTCCTCGTCCGGCAGAGACAAGGACCGCAATGGCGGCCCGGCCGGTGCGCTGATCGCCATCGCCATCGCGATTGCGATCATTCTGATCACCTGGGGCGTGTCGACCATCATCCGGTTTGCACTCTCCCGCTCGCGCGAGTATCTGGCGGACGCCGGCTCGGTCGAGCTGACCAAGAACCCGGACGCGATGATCCAGGCACTGCAGAAGATCTCCGCTAACCCGCATGTCCAAGTGATATCGCGGATGGAAGCGTTCTTCATCGAGACGCCCATCGCCGAGCGCGTGTCCGGAATTCTTTCGACCCACCCATCGATCGAGAACCGGATCGAGGCCATTCAGCGCTTTGCCGGCGGCAGCGCTGCGCACCCGAGCGCACGATAGGCAGCCCATCACAAACCGCCACCATCCCACGCAAGTCAATGTAATCGCCCGTTCCGAAACAAGTTCGATTTCTGCCTCCTGTTCCGCGTCCCGCATTGCTCGGGTTGACCTGGATCAAGGCTGCAGTGCGCTGCGCGATCGATAAGGTAGTATCTGTCGGTTCGTGTTGCTCATTCGCACACGAAAGGTCCGAGGGCATTTAGACGTGCGCATTCGAGTCATAGGGTTCGGGTTGCAGATGCTGATTGCAGCAATGTTCTGCGCGTTGTTGGCTGTACCTGCAACGGCCCACCCCGGACATGTTCACGACACACCGGCACGTGTGGCCACCGCCAGCCTCGATGCATTGATCGCTCAAGCGAGTTGGGGCGACTTTGATCGGAATGAGCAGGTGATCTCTGTTGCCGCACACCCGCTCGTGTCTTCCTGCTGCTGTTGCGGGCAGAACAGCTGTTGTAACGGTTCTGGCTGCAACGCCGGAATGATTTGCGGCTCGGGGTCATGTGGCCACGGCGGTAACGCTTTCATCTTATCGCACGCTGCTCATGTTGCACCCCTCGCAAAGAAAGCGAGCGCTGCTCAATCCGACCAGATCCCGGCGGGAAAAACCCTTGGCCCGGACGATAGGCCGCCGCGCGGCTAAGCCCGCGCGCAGCCACGCCTGTCAACTTAGTGTGCTGAGTACACACGAGGCGCGCAGGCAAAACGACTCCTCCACTATCACACAGCCCCAAATCAATGACGACGCCAACCCGTAAGCACGGGCGGGCGATCCCATTCCGTCGATGAACGAGTGAAGCAAACAGACAAGGAGTATCGATCATGAACCGGACGAGCAAAATAATGGCTGCACTAGCCACCGTAGGGTTGTTGGCCACGGCGATACCATCGAGTGCACAGCAGCCCGGCATGGGCATGCGCGACATGCCAATGGGGCGCGGCATGATGGGGATGATGGGCGACTGCCCGATGATGGGGATGATGATGGGCGGCGACACGTCGACCTTTGCCGAAGGTCGGATCGCCTTCCTCAGAGCCGAACTTGCCATCACAGACGCCCAGAAATCCGTGTGGGACGCCTATGCAGCAGCTCTCCAGAAAAACCTGCAAGGGATGCAGGCGATGCGCCAGACGATGATGAAAGTGATGGAGGCAAAGACGCCGGTAGAGCGCCTCGACGCGCACGTTACCGCCATGGATGGCCGCCTTTCCTCACTGAAGGAGGTAAAGCCGGCACTTGCCGCACTCTACGCTGCGCTGAGCGCTGAACAGAAGAAGAAGGCCGACCAGCTCTTGACCGCCATGGGATGCATGATGTGACCGTTGAACGCGCCAGTCGCGAGAAGGCCCGGTACGATCGGCCTTCTTGGTCGGTCGTGCCTTCGCATTCGTAGCTCGGCAGGTCTGGCACAAACATCGAATCGAGAAAGTGGCAGATCATGAGGCATCCGCTCGTCGTTTTCACCACTGCACTTATCGTCTTGACGGCGCCGTTGGCTACGCACTCGCGCGCTGAGGACGCCCATCATCCTGAAAAGGCAGCCAAGGCCAATGCGTCGAAGGCGAGCAAAGCAACGCAGCAGAAGAGTAAGCCTGCAGCGAAACCAGAAAAAGCCAAACAGAGCAAAAACGTCCCCGCACAATTGAAATATGACACAGGAGACCGAACATGAAGTTCATCATTGTGGCCATTGCCACGCTGCTGGCATTGCCGGGGCTAGCGTTCGCGCAGCAGCCTTTGGCGCCTAAGGTGAAGGTTCTCGCCACCCCGGAGGACCCAAGACAGAAAACCATTCTGGTCGGTCGCTCGGAAGCTACCGGTATGATCATCCAGTTCGAGATCGAGCCGGCCACGACGATGGTTATGCCAATGGGCGCACCACCAAAGCTCATCGAGCACGCGCCAGCGGCAGGTGAGGTCTACCACCTCGAGGTCAAGCCGGTCGACCCGCGCTCGAAAACGCGCATCTCCTACGCTGCGGTCACGTTCGAGGCAACCAACCGCGATAACGGCAAGACACTGAAAGGGGAGCTGCATCCCATGTGGGGCAGCAGCGGGCTCCACTACGCCTTGAATAGCACCCTTGCCGGCGACGGAGCCTATGACCTCGTGATCACGGTCCAGCCGCCGAACTTCTCGCGCTCTATCAAGGACAAGGACCTCTTCACCATTCCTGCGACTGCGCGCTTTCACTTCAGGCTCAAGGGCGGCGCTCTGATCGAGGTCTCCGAACCTATGGTCCCGGGTTGAATTCCGCCGAAAGCCTTTCGCGGAACTGCGAGCGAAAACGAGACAAGGAGAGACCTATGAACTTCAAACGAGTCATTGCGCCGGTTCTCACCGCTATTTCACTCCAGTTTGGACAGCTGTCCGCAGTTTCAGCGAGCGAACGCGTCTTCGTTGCCCTCGGCGAGGCGAATGCCATCGGTGTCATCGACGCAACCGAGGACAAGGTGATCGGCCGCATCGATGATGTTCCGTCCGCACACGGCCTCAGCGGAACACCGGATGGTCGCTATCTCGTCGCCGGCAGCGCCCGACCGAGGCCCGCCGGAGCACGTCCAGACGCGCCGCCGGGCGTGAAAGAGGAAGACCATGTGGCTCATCACCCGCCGACCAAACCGGACAGCGGCTCACAGGGCGCGACCGGCGGAATGGTCACGATCATACGGCAAAGCGATTTGACCATCGTCCGGCAGATCGATGTGCGTGGAGGCGTGCATCACGTAGCGGTCAGCCCAAATAGTCGACTAGCCGTCGTTACACATCCGCGTGAGGGTGGCGTCAGCGTCATCGACCTCGACACGTTCGGCATACTTGCAACGCCCAAAACAGGCAGGGGCGCCAACTACGCCGCCTTCAGCGTCGATGGCTCGCGCCTTTATGTCACGAATGGCGGGGACGGGACGGTCAGCGCGCTCAAAACCAGCAATTGGAAAATAGAGCAGACGTTCGCAGTTGGTCGAGGACCGGATCATGCTGCCGTGTCGCCCAACTATACACATCTCTATGTGAGTAATGCCGATGACGGAACCGCGACCGAGGTTTACCTCATTGATCCGAGGCGAATGCGCACCCACACCGTCGGCGCGAATCCCCATGGCATTGACGTCTCGGACGACAGCGTAACGGTTTTTGTGGCGGCGCGCGCCGATGGCAAGCTCGTTGCCATCAACCACCAAACACATCAGCAGAGAACCCTACCTCTGACGCCCGAGCCCTATCACCTCTTTGTCGTGCGCCAAAAGGACAAGCTCTACGTGTCGAGCGCGAAGGATCCAATGATCTGGGTGATCGACACGAAACGGCTCGCTGTGCTGCGCACCATCACGATCGGCGGTATCGGGCATCAAATGGTTCTGGGGCCATCGCAATAAGACGGCATAGCAAGCGCGTGGAACAGACCGACAAAGAACCGAGAATGGGGCGCGCCTAGCGCTCGTCAACGTCCGCCACTGCCCTTGCAGCATTGCAGCACGATCACGCTACTGGGAGATCGAAACATGAGCAAGAAACTGAGCGTAGTGGCGACTGGAACAGCGTTGGCGATTACCTTTGCGCTCATGAGCGCGCTTTGCGCCCTCGCGTTCTTTGTCGCTCCGGAGGCGACACTCGATTTCTTCGGTGCCTTCATGCACGGCTTCGACCTCAAAACGGTGCGGTCGGCGGCACCGACCTCACTCGCCAGAGTTCTCTACGGGGTCGTTGGCCTCGGAGTCGTCGGGTTCGCCGCCGGTGTCGTGTTCGCCTCGGCATACAACGCCACCGGTGGGCGGTAGCGCCAAGGGGAGGACGCTCTATGCGCAGTCCGTCGCAGTCGGCACCAAGCGCTTCGGCTCGGTCGCACCAGGCACTCGTGCGCGAGGCGCCGCGTCGGCCTTGCCTTGGTGCAGAGTGCTCTCGATGCTGGCGGACGCGGTTTCGAAGAATCGCCGTGCCTTTTCGATCAGACAGGGCAGCAACACATTCGCCGAGCTAGGCCACCACTCATGAGCAACATTGCGAAATTGCCGAAATCCGCGACATGGCAGGTCTTGCGGGCTCCCTCCATGTTGGCGCAGATTGATCTGCCGATCGGCGGCATGACATGCCCGCATTGCCCGCCGAGGGTTGAAGAAGCGCTGCGCAAGGTTGAAGGCGTCTCGGGCGCCCATGTCAATCTCGCGAATCGGGTGGTGCATGTGACCTATGAAGCGGGCCGCGCCAAGGTTGTCGATCTCATCACAGCTATCCGCACTGCCGGCTACTCGGCAGCAACCGCCAGAACGCGCATTCCGATCGCCAACATGCACTGCACCTCATGCGTGGTCCGCATCGAGCTTGAGCTAGGCATGACGCCCGGTGTCATCAAAGCTGAGGCGAACACGATGACCAATGCCGTCGATGTCGAATACCAGCCCGAGCGCACGAGCTACGACACCCTCGAGGAAGCCATTGCCCGCGCAGGCTACCGCGTCGCCGAGCCTCCGGTTTTGCTGGACGTTGAAGCCGATCCCGAGGAGGCGGCGCAGCAGGCCGAGTACAACCTGCTCATGCGCAAGTTCTGGTTTGCCGCGGCCGTCTCCGTCCCCGTAATGCTTCTGAGCTACCCCGACCTTATTCCTGGATTGCGCGACTGGATGCCGATGGGAAGCACCACGCGTCGCATCATCTGGGCGCTGCTTGGCGTATTGAGCCTGCCGGTTCTCGTCTGGTCGGGCTCGCAGTTTTTCACGGGGATGTGGGACGCGCTCAAGCATCGGGCAGCCAATATGCACACCCTGATCGCCGTCGGCATCAGCGCCGCCTACGCCTATTCGGTCGTCGCCGTCGCGTTCCCTCAACTCTTCCCGCGCATGGAACTCGCCGAGGTCTTCTGGGACGTGACCACGGTCGTGGTGGAGCTCGTCGTCCTCGGTCTTGCGCTTGAGATCAAGGCCAAGGGCCGCACCTCCGAGGCGATCAAGAAGCTTATCGGTCTCCAGGCCAAGACCGCGCGCGTTCTACGCGATGGCAAAGAGATCGACCTTCCCGTCGAAGAAGTTCTGGTCGGCGATAATCTCGTCGTCAAACCAGGCGACAAGATTGCAGTTGACGGCGAGATCACCGACGGCTCGAGCGCGATCGATGAATCGATGATCACCGGCGAGTCGATGCCCGTCGAAAAGCGCACTGGCGACGAGGTCATCGGCGGCACTCTCAACAAGACCGGGAGTTTCAAGTTCCGCGCGACCAAGGTCGGCAAGGACACCGCGCTCGCCAGCATCATCCGCATGGTCAAGGACGCGCAGGGGTCGAAGGCACCGATCCAGCGCGTGGTGGATACGGTGTCTGGCTACTTCGTTCCCGCCGTAATGATCCTCGCCATCCTGGCCTTCGTCGTCTGGTATCTGTTCGGGCCCGAGCCACGTCTCATCTTCGCGACGATCGTGTTCGTGACGACGCTCATCATCGCTTGCCCGTGCGCACTCGGTCTTGCGACGCCTACCTCTCTCACGGTCGGAATCGGCAAGGGTGCGGAGAACGGCATCCTGATCCGGTCCGGTGACGCGTTGCAGAGCGCCGAGACGCTCGATTGCATCATTCTCGACAAGACGGGGACGATCACGCGTGGCGAGCCATCGCTGACCGACGTGGTGTCGAAGGGCAGCGACGAGGCGACGGTACTCCGATTGGCCGCATCACTGGAGCGCGGATCCGAGCACCCGCTCGGCGAGGCCATCGTCAAGGGTGCCGAGGCGCGCAAGGTCAATATCGTGGATGCGAAGGATTTTGCCGCCATCCCCGGCCACGGCGTCGGTGGGCGCGTCGACGACCGCGCCGTGCTTCTCGGCAATGCCCGGCTCATGCGCGACCGCGGAATCGCCATCGATCTTCTCACCGCGGATTGGGAGCGACTGGCGGGCGAAGGCAAAACCCCGATGTATGTCGCAGCCGACGGCACGGCGCTCGGTCTCATTGCCGTGGCGGACACTGTCAAATCCGACTCCAAGGCTGCCATCGCTGTGCTGCAGAGTTTGGGGTTGGAGGTCGTCATGATGACCGGCGACAACGAGCGTACAGCCAAGGCGATCGCGCGCCAGGTTGGCATCGAGCGGGTGCTCGCCGACGTGTTGCCTGAGGCCAAGGCGCACGAAGTGCAGAAGTTGCAGCTCGAGGGCAAGAGCGTCGGAATGGTCGGCGACGGGATCAACGATGCGCCAGCATTGGCCCAGGCCGACGTTGGCTTCGCCATCGGCACCGGTACGGATGTGGCGATCGAGGCCAGCGACGTCACATTGATCGCCGGCAGTTTAATGGGCGTGGCGACGGCGATTGAGATCAGCAAGGCGACTATGCGCAACGTTCGCCAGAACCTAGTCGGCGCCTTCGGCTACAACGTGCTCGGCATACCCGTGGCCATGGGCGTTCTCTACCCCTTCCTCGGGCTGCTGTTGTCGCCGCTGATCGCCGCGGCGGCCATGGCTTTCAGCTCCGTCACTGTCGTCACCAATGCCAATCGGCTCAGGTTCTTCGAGCCGAGGAGGAAAGCGTCATGACCGCGGATCGCTGGTTCGTCCTTGTTACCGGCCTCGCACTCATCGCATTCATCGTCTGGTTCTTCTGGCTCAAACGTTCGACCGTTACCCGCGCCTCTGAGGTCTCGGGCGGCTACCAGGAAGCCATGATCTTGGTGAAGGGCGGCTATACACCCGACACCATCCTCGTTCGCGCCGGCAAGCCAGTCCGGCTCAACTTTCGGCGCGAGGAGACGGCCTCGTGCTCGGACAAGGTGATCTTCGCCGACTTCAACAAGAGCGCCGACTTGCCGACCGGCCAGACGGTTGCCGTCGAGCTGTTGCCAAAGCACCCCGGCGAGTACGCCTTTGCCTGCCCGATGGGGATGTTTCGTGGCCGGTTGATCGTCGAATAGGGAGGAATGTATGACACACGATCATTCACATCACGACCGCAGCGGCGTGCCGCAGGGCAGTTTCTGGACGTCGCGAGCCTTCTTGGTCTTCCTCGGCTTCGCGGCGATTGCGCTTGTTCTGCTCTGGGAAGAGCACAGCGCGCACATTCTCGGCGCCATTCCCTACCTTTTCATCCTCGCTTGCCCGCTCTTGCACACCTTCATGCACGGCGGCCACGACGGACATGGAGGTCATGGCGATGGTTCTCGCGGTCCGACTGACCGCAACCCGAGCGAGCGCGATGGAGGCAAGTCATGACGGATAGCGTACCGGCCTATGGCCTCTGGGGCCTAGTCCTGATCAACTCAGTGATCTTCATCTTCTTTGCCTTCACGTTCTTCAAGCCACAGACGCCTCGCGACTGGCGGACGTTTGGTGCTTTCAGTGCCTTTCTCGTCGCCCTATTTGCCGAGATGTATGGCTTTCCTCTGACGCTCTATTTCCTGTCGGGCTGGCTGCAAACTCGGTATCCTAATGTTGATTGGCTCTCGCACGATGCCGGTCATCTGCTCGAGATGATTTTCGGCTGGAAAGCCAATCCACACTTGGGTCCATTCCACGTTCTGAGCAATGTGCTGATCTTCGCCGGCTTCCTCGTGATCTCTGCGTCCTGGCGTGTGCTCTATGAGGCTCAGCGCAAGCGCGCACTCGCGACAACCGGTCCCTACTCCTACGTCCGCCATCCGCAATATGTCGGATTCATCCTGGTGATGTTCGGCTTCCTGCTGCAGTGGCCAACGCTTCTCACCCTGGCGATGTTTCCGGTCCTGGTCTGGATGTACGTGCGACTCGCACGGTCCGAGGAGCAGGATGCCATCGCCGAATTCGGCGAGGCTTATCGGCAATATGCAGCGCGCGTGCCTGGCTTCATTCCCCGGCTGTCGAGGCCGTCAGAGGCACCCCTCGCATGATCGGGATCAGACTCAATCATTCCGAATTCCGTCTCGTCGGGTCGAGTTTTGGAGCATCATTACGAGGACAGCAGCCATGAACATTTTCGCTTCGCCTTTGCGCGTGCTCTTGGCGATGACCGTGCTTTCAGGAACGCCGGCCAAGGCTGCGGAATGGCAGGGAACCATTGTCACGGCCAACGAGCGCGACAACACGCTGAGTTTCATCACCTGGCCGCAGAAAGTCCAAACCAGGATTGCCGTTCCCATCGCACCTCATAACGTGCAATTCACTCGCGATGGCAAGCTCCTGCTTGCGGTCGGTGTGGCGAGTGGTGGGAAAGGACATGAGCGGCACGGCGCGGGCGGCCTTCTTGTCATCATCGATGCCCTGTCGCCGAAGTCGGGACCGATGGCGACAGTGGCGCTCCCCGGGCATCCCGCGCACGTCGTGGCTGATCGCGATGGTCGCTTTGCCTATGCCACCGATGCTGACAGCAATGCCGTGATCATCGTCGATCTGACGGCGAAAGCGATTGTCGCCTCAATTCCAGTCGGGTCTTATCCGCACGGGCTGCGAATGAGCCCTGACGAGCGGGAGATTTACGTCGCCAATATGCGCGCGGACAGCGTTTCCGTCATTGATGTGCCAGGGCGCAAGGAGGTTGCCCGCATTCGAGTGGGCAAGAGGCCTGTCCAGGTCGGGTTCACGCGGGACGGCAAGCTTGCATTCGCGAGTCTCAACGCCGAAAACGCTGTTGCCGTCATCGATACAGAGAAGCGCACCCTCGTAGCCAAAAAAGCCGTCGACAGAGGCCCGGTGCAGGTTTTTGCGAGTGCCGACAGCACTACGATCTTGGTTGCGAACCAAGGAAGAGAGCAGCGCCCCGACAACCGAATCTCGATAGTGCCGATCCGTGGGGCAACCAACACGAGGCATGTCGTGACAGGTAGCGGAGCGCACGGGGTCGCGGTCAGTGAAAATGGATCATTGGTCGCCGTTACCAACACCTATGCAAACTCTCTGACCGTTATCGATGGTGTTTCGATCAAGGTGCTCGACACTCTGGAGGTCGGAGCCGCTCCGAATGGAGTGACGATGTCGACCGCTCCGGCGAGATGACCCTGACGCGGCCAATCAAACCGCGAGATGTGAGAACCCGATGCGAGACCCGGTCTTCAGCGCACGATCCCTGACAAAGACCTACACGTCCGGCGAGGTGGCGGTCCACGCCTTGCGGGCGGTCGACCTGGAAATCTTCACGGGGGAGGTTGTCGTTTTGCTTGGCCCATCCGGCAGTGGAAAATCGACGCTGTTGAACATCATGGGTGGGCTCGATCATGCGACGAGCGGTCAACTTTTCTTCCGAGATCTGGAACTCACCGGGCTGGATGACCGAAGGCTGACGGTTTATCGCCGGCGCCATGTGGGGTTCGTGTTTCAATTCTACAATCTGATCCCGAGCCTGACAGCCAAGGAAAACGTCGCGCTCGTTACGGAGATTTCCGAGCGCCCAATGCGTCCCGATGAGGCCCTTGCAATGGTCGGTCTCGCGGCACGCATGGACCATTTCCCAGCGCAGCTTTCGGGTGGCGAGCAGCAGCGTGTCGCCATCGCCCGTGCGATCGCCAAGCGACCTGAAGTGCTTCTCTGCGACGAGCCGACGGGCGCACTCGATTCCAAGACAGGCATCCGCGTCATCGAAGCGTTACTGGCCATCAACAAGCAGCTCGGCACCACGACGCTCATCATCACGCACAACGCCAGCATCCAGGATGTTGCCGACCGTGTTCTTTTTTTCGCTGACGGTCGGATCTCGCGCATACACGAGAATGAAACACGACGGGCTGCGGCCGAACTCATCTGGTGACCGTATGCAGGTTCTCGATCTCAAACTCCTGCGTGACGTCAGGCGGCTCTGGGCTCAGGCGCTGGCCATCGCGCTCGTGATTGCCGGCGGCGTCGCGACGCTCGTGCTTGCGGTCGGTTCATTCCGGTCTCTGGATGAGACGCGGAACGCGTACTATGAGCGCTATCGATTTGCGGACGTCTTTGCCACAGTCCGACGAGCGCCCAAGTCGTTGATCGACGACATTGCGAAAATTCCCGGCGTCGCCGCGGTGGACGCGCGTATCGCAAAGCTGGCACTGCTCGACATACCTGGCCTTCGCGAGCCGGCGACTGGTCAATTCATTTCCTTCCCCGAAATCCGCAAATCGACGCTCAATCAGCTTTACATGCGGATGGGGCGGGCGCCCGAGCCGCAAAGCCCGAACGAGATTGTGGTCAGTGAAAGCTTTGCCAAGGCGCATGGATTTACGCCCGGCTCCCTATTTTCTGCAATTTTGAATGGCCGCAAGCGCGATCTGATCATCGTCGGCATCGCGCTGTCGCCCGAGTTCATCTATGCGGTCGGGCCCGGCGATATCATGCCGGATGACCGCCGCTTCGGCGTCGTCTGGATGTCTGAGAAGGCGCTTGCCAGCGCCTACGATCTCGAGGGCGCGTTCTCTTCGGTCAATCTCGAGCTGTTGCGGGACGCCTCAGAACGCGAGGTGATCCAGCAGCTCGACGCACTGCTCGAACGCTATGGTGGACGGGCTGCGCATGGGCGCAAGGAGCAGACGTCGCATGCGTGGCTCGACCACGAGCTGGAAATGCTCAACAACATGAGCCGTACTCTGCCCCCCATATTTCTTTTGGTCGCCGGGTTCCTCGTCAATGTCACCCTCAGTCGGCTGGTCGCGCTCGAGCGTGAGCAGATCGGTCTCCTGAAAGCTGTCGGCTATGACGAGTGGGCGATCGCTGCACACTACATCAAGTTCGTCATCATAATTACTGTCATTGGCATAGCAATCGGCAGCGCAGCCGGCACGTGGCTCGGCACCGTCGTCACGACGCTGTTTGGGGATTTTTTCCGCTTCCCGTTTCTCGTTTTCACCTACAGCCCGGATGTCTACATTACAGCTGCAACGCTCAGTCTCTTTGCCTCGATTGTCGGTGCAATCCGCGCGCTTTGGGACGTTGTCAGGCTCCCTCCGGCCGTTGCCATGCAGCCACCCGCTCCCCCGCGCTTCCGCCGTGTGCTGCCCGCTTCATTCGCCCTCGACAGGGTCTTGTCGCAACCGGGCATTATGATGCTGCGCAATCTCGCCCGCCATCCCATCCGTGCCGGTTTCACGATGCTGGGCATGGCGCTGGCAACGGCGATCCTCGTCGTTTCGCTGTTCACCAAGGACACCATGGAGCAACTGATCGACGTGACGTATTTCCTATCCGATCGACAGGACGCCACCGTCGGCTTCATCGAGAAACGCCCACGCGACGTCGTCATGCAGATGGCCCGACTTCCAGGCGTCCTGACCGTCGAGCCCTATCGCGAGGTCCCTATACGCATTCGCAATGGCAGCATTGAGCGACGCATTATGCTCAGTGGGCGACTGCCCGATGCCGACCTGAACCGCATCATCGACGTTGATTTGCGTCCTGTCATATTGCCCGACGTGGGCTTGGCGATTTCGAGCATGCTCGCGCAAATCCTGGGCGTGCACGTTGGCGATTTCGTGGAAATCGACCTGCTCGAGGGCCAGCGCCGAACCGTGTCTATTCCCGTGACCGCATTGGTCGAGGACTATTTCGGCATCAGAGGTATGATGGATGCTGGAGCCTTGGCGCGGCTCATGCGTGAGGCGCCGGCCACGAATAGCGTCAATCTGCGTTTCGACCAGAAAAAAGCGGACCAGTTTTACAGCGCGATCAAGGCCATGCCGATTGTCAGCGGCTTGGCTTTGCAACGTGCGTCACTTGCCAACTTCCGCGAGACGGTGGCGCTGCTCATTACCACCATGGCCAGCATTTACACCGGGCTCGCCGCCATCATCGCCTTCGGGGTGGTCTACAACAGCGCACGCATCTCGCTGTCCGAACGTGCACGCGAGTTGGCAAGTTTGCGTGTGCTCGGGTTCACGCGCGGAGAAGTCTTGCGCATCCTGCTGCTCGAACTCGCCCTCCTCACGCTGCTCGCACAGCCGCCTGGCTGGGCCATGGGCTATGGACTGGCTTGGATCATGAAAACCAATTTGGCCGGCGAGCTGATGCGGGTCCGGTTGGTCGTCGAGCACTCGACCTATGTCCTGGCCAGCGCGATCGTCATCGCTGCGGCATTGTTTTCAGCACTCGTCGTTCGTCAGCGTATCAATCAGCTGGACCTGGTGTCCGTGCTCAAAACCCGAGACTGAACCATGCAACCGATATGGGCCACACGATCTGCCGCTGCGCTTGTGGGCGTACTGGTCACCGCTGGTGTGGTCTGGTTCGCGTGGCCACGTCCAATCGCCGTCGACATCGCTGCCGTCACCAAAGGACCGATGGAAGTCACTATCGACGACGAAGGCAAAACCCGCGTGCGACACGTCTACATCGTGTCTGCGCCGATTGCCGGTAAAGTCTTGAGAATTTCCCACCCCGTTGGGAACCCGCACATTTCACTCCACGTGGGGGATCAGGTCATTGCCGGCCAGACGGTGGTCGCCATCATGCAACCGATGGCGCCGAGTTTCATCGACGCTCGCTCGCGTGAGGAAATTGTGGCGGCCGTGGCGGCAGCCGATGCCGCCGTGACGTTTGCCGAGGCGGAAATTCGCCGGATCGAGGTGGCGCTCGAATTCTCTCGAGACGAGCTTGGGCGCGCCCAAGCACTTTCCCTGACAGGTGCGATTTCTTCCAGAGCGTTGGACAAAGCCAAGCTGGATGTCGCCACCAACGAGGCGGGCTTGGCGAGTGCGCGGGCCCAACTCGGCGTCCGCCGAAGCGAACGCGCGAGCGTGGCGGCCCGGTTGATCGATCCCTCCAGTGCTCCCCCAACCACCAACTCGACGTGCTGCATACAAATCCGCGCACCCGTCAGCGGCCGCGTCCTCAAAATCGTTCAGGATAGCGAGGCCGTCGTCCTTGCCGGTGCGCCATTGCTCGAAATCGGTGATCCCCTCGACCTCGAAATCGTTGCCGATCTCCTCTCGACGGATGCGGTGCAGACCACTCCCGGTTCGACTGTGCAGATCGACGGCTGGGGTGGGCCATCGATCAAGGGCCGCGTCACACGCGTGGATCCAGCCGGTTTCCTCAAGATCTCGGCGTTGGGCATCGAGGAGCAGCGTGTCCGCACCACCATAGATCTGGTTGGCGCTTCCGAAGCATGGTCACGACTTGGACATGACTACCGCGTGATCGTTCATGTCGCCGTGTGGCAATCCAATGATGCGCTGACCGTACCGGTTGGCTCGTTGTTTCGCAGGGGCAACGACTGGGCCGTCTTCTCGGTCAGAGCCGGTCGCGCGCGAGCGACCCTCGTCAACATCGGCCATCGCAATGCACAACTGGCCGAAGTCCTATCTGGGCTCGCGCCAGGCGACCGGGTCGTCCTTCATCCCAGCGACAGAGTCAAAGACGGTGCAGCAGTATCGCAGAGAGAGAGCCGCTGAGCACATAAAAAGGATCACAAGGGCGGGCCGCAGCGCACAAGATCGCCTTTTGATGTGCGGTGCGTTTAGGGCGCTTGATCTGGAACACAGACAACCGCGGCAGGGCAACGTCAAGATCGTTCGTCGAAAGAGAGCTTCAAGGAGGCCGGCAATGCAGATCTCGTTTTATGGCGCCACGGGCACTGTGACCGGATCCAAGTATCTGTTCGACGACGGGGCGGCAGCAACGCTCATCGACTGCGGCCTATTCCAGGGGTTCAAGCAGCTGCGTCTGCGCAACTGGCAGCCTCTGCCGTTCGATCCCAAGCGCATTGCCTCTGTCGTCCTGACCCACGCGCACATCGATCACAGTGGGTATTTGCCCTTGCTCGTGCGCAACGGCTTTGCCGGACGGGTCCATTGCAGCAAGGCAACCAAGGACCTTTGCGCGATCCTTCTGCCGGACGCCGCCCATCTGCAAGAGGAAGAGGCGCGCTACGCCAACAAGCGGGGCTTTTCCAAGCACAAGCCGGCATTGCCCCTCTTCACCATGGAGGACGATGAGCGGGCGTTGCGACAGCTCCACGCTGTCGAGTTCGACGAGCCGGTGCGTTTGAGCGAGTCATCGACCGCCAGGTTCTTGCCTGCCGGTCATATCCTCGGCGCCGCGATGGTTATGATCGAGAGTGCTGGCAGACACGTACTCTTCTCCGGTGATCTCGGGCGCCCCAACGATCCAGTTTTGCGTGCACCGACCACGGTCACCAAGGCCGATGTCTTGGTTCTCGAATCGACTTACGGGAACCGGCGGCACACCCAGGTCGACCCCGAGGAGGAGTTGGGCGCGCACCTGAGCCGGGCGCTGGGACGCGGGGGTGTCGTTGTCATCCCGGCCTTCGCCGTCGGGCGCGCACAAACACTTCTGCACCTCATAGCGCGGCTCAAGGCCCGTGGAAAATTTGCCAGCGTACCGATCTATCTCAACAGCCCTATGGCTGTCGACGCCACTCGCATTTATCACGCCTATCGATCGCAGCACCGATTGAGCGTCGAAGAATGCACGGCCGCGTGCCGCGTCGCCGAGTTTGTCAATACGCCCGAAGCTTCCAAAGCCTTGAATTCCAGGCAAGGGCCTATGGTCATCATCTCAGCGAGCGGCATGGCAACCGGAGGTCGGGTCGTTCATCACCTCAAGGCGTTCGCACCCGATCCGAAGAACATGATTCTCTTCTCAGGCTTTCAGGCCGGCGGAACTCGGGGCGCCAACATGGTCGGCGGTGCCGAATTCGTCCGAATCCACGGCAAAGATATTCCGATCCGCGCCGAGGTGGCGAACCTGGAGGCTCTCTCAGGTCATGCCGACTACGCGGAGATCATCGATTGGTTGAAATCCTTCCGCCAAGCGCCCGGGAATGTCTTCCTGACTCACGGCGAACCTGAGGCGGCGGATCAGCTTCGCCAGCACATCGAAAAAGCTTTCGGGTGGGAGTGCACCGTGCCCGACTACAAAGAAACGGTGACTATTCCATGACTTCGAGCGAGATGGCTCAAAGCACATCGGCAGGGCACGAAGCGGGGCTGACATCTGCGTCGCGTTTGACGCTGCGCCGGCTCGGCATCGATACCTACCAGGAGCACATCGTCTACATGCGCGCCGATTGCCATGTCTGCCAATCGGAAGGCTTTGCGGCGCGCTCGCGTGTTCGTGTTTCGGCCAATGGCAAAAACCTATTGGTGACGTTGAACGTGATCCGGACCGATCTCCTGGCACTGGAAGAGGCGAGCCTTTCCGAGGCGGCCTGGCAGCTGCTTGGCGCACGTGACGGCGACGTCATCGAGGTCACGCATCCTGAGCCATTGGCATCGGAAAGTTTCGTGAGAGCGAAAGCATATGGCGAGCGGCTCGATGCTGCGGCTTTCAATGCGATCATCGGGGACATAGCCAAAGGGCTCTACTCGGACCTGCATCTGGCAGCTTTCGTCACGGCGTGCGCGGGGGATCATCTTGACCTCGAGGAGACGACCCATCTGACTAAGGCGATGATCGGCGTCGGCGATCGCATCTCCTGGACCTATCCAATTGTCGTCGATAAGCACTGCGTCGGCGGTCTGCCGGGCAATCGCACCACGATGCTCGTGGTGCCCATCATCGCCGCCCTTGACCTTCCCATACCGAAAACGTCGTCCCGGGCGATCACGTCGCCGGCCGGTACGGCAGATACCATGGAGACCGTCGCGCCCGTCGATCTCGACCTGCCAGCCATGCGCCGCGTCGTGGAACGCGAGGCCGGATGCATTGTCTGGGGCGGTGCGGTCCGGTTGAGCCCAGCCGATGACATCCTCATTCAGGTGGAGCGTCCGCTGGACTTTGATAGCGACGGGCAGCTCGTGGCGTCGGTCTTATCGAAGAAGGCGGCAGCCGGCGCGACGCACATCGTTCTCGATCTTCCCGTAGGCCCCACCGCCAAGGTGAGAAGCCCAGAAGCGGCCCAGCGCTTGGGTGACCGGCTCGTGAAAGTGGGCGCCGCCCTTGGAATGACCGTGCGCATCGCCGAGACTGACGGCAGCCAGCCCGTCGGACGCGGCATCGGCCCCGCGCTCGAGGCGCGCGACGTGCTGATGGTCCTGCAGCAACAGGCCGATGCACCGCTCGATCTGCGCGACCGGGCACTGCATCTTGCCGGCGAGCTGCTCGAGCTTGCGGGGCGAGCATTACCTGGCGAGGGCATACCTCTTGCTGCTGACGTCCTGTCGTCGGGACAGGCGTGGCGGAAATTTCAGGCGATCTGTGAGGCTCAGGGTGGCATGCGGACGCCGCCCGTTGCGGGCTATCGCCACCCGGTTCTCGCGACGGCTCGTGGGCGGATCACGGTCATGGACAATCGGCGGCTGGCGAAAGCCGCCAAACTCGCAGGTGCGCCACAGGCTCCGGCAGCCGGGATCGATTTGCACGTTCGGCTCATGGACCGGGTCGAGGTCGGACAGCCCCTCTTCTCCGTCCACGCACAGTCCCTTGGCCAACTGGATTACGCGATCCAGTACATCGCTGCGCAGCCGGGTATCATCACCATCGGGGATGGGCCATGAAACCGCTGTTCATTACGCTTCCGGGTAACGAAGAGCTGGCATCGCGCCTGTGCGGCCACCTTGCTGGCGATCTCGGCTCGATCGAGACGCGACGCTTTCCCGATGGTGAGACCTACGTGCGTCTGCGCGACGATGTCCGAGGACGCGCGGTTGTGCTCGTCTGCACCCTCGACAAGCCGGACGACAAGACCCTCCGCCGGCTGTTCGCCGCTCATGCCGCCCGCGATCTCGGCGCATCCCAGGTCGGACTGGTCGCGCCCTATTTGGCCTACATGCGCCAGGACAAGCGGTTCCAATCCGGCGAGGCGATCACCTCGACTGCCTACGCCGGGTTGCTATCCGCGAACCTGGATTGGATCGTCACCATCGATCCGCACTTGCACCGCCGCTCATCGATGTCCGAGATTTGTTCGATTCCCGTCGCCGTCTGTCACGCGGCCCCGAAATTATCGGATTGGATACGCGAGCACGTCACCGATGCCATCGTGATCGGGCCGGATTCCGAGAGCGAGCAATGGGTCAGCGCCGTTGCAGATGGGGCCGGTGCACC
>JANOHP010000110.1:0-3674 GCA_031406575.1 Hyphomicrobiales bacterium | reverse complement strand
CGGTGACGGCGCCCGGCGTCATGAAATCTGCTGCCGAGTGGCAGCAACTCGGCCTCACCGCGCCCGCAGGCCGCGAGTGGCCCTCGCTGGGGCCATCCAGCCTCAGTCTGCCCGCCGGCGTGCGCGGACCCGCGTTCCTCGTCGGCCAGAACTTTCGTGCCATCCTGAAATACAACAACGCGACCGCCTATGCGCTGGCCGTCGGTCATCTCGCCGATCGCCTGGCAGGTCGACCCGCGATCGCCAGCTCCTGGCCGATCGACGATCCGCCGCTGGCAAAACCCGAGCGGGTCGAACTGCAGCGCCGCCTGATGGCAATGGGCTACGACTTGGGGGGCGCTGACGGTGTCATGGGGTCCGCCACCCGCGCCGCGGTGCGCGCGTGGCAGAAGAAGCGGGGCCTCGACGCGGATGGGTGGGCGGGCGAGCGCCTGCTGGAGCACGTTCGCAAGGCCTCGAGCCCCTGACGAGCCGCGCGTCGATAAAAAAATTGATCCAAAGTTATCCCCGCCTGCGCCGGCTCTGGCATAGTGGTCGCGACTCGCAATCCTGCGGTCGTCGAGACAAAAGGAGCCGAAGGGCACACCGATGCGAAGACTGTGGTTGGCACTTGTCGTGATGACTGCCGTGGCGCTTTTCAGCGTCCCGATTGGCATGGCGCACGCCCAAGCCCCATCGTTCGCCTCCACCAATGCGGCTCCCCTCTCGCTGCCGACGGGCGACATCCAGCGCATTCAGCTCTACGGCGACGGCATGGCCGAGGGTTTGCTGGTCGGCCTCCTCGAAGCGTTCGCCGGTGAACCGCGCTTCCAAATCCAGCGCCGCCATCGGGCGGTCCGTGGCCTCATGCGCGGCATTCCCGAGGAGGACGTGCGGGCCATCACAGGCGAAGTTGCCAAAGAACCACCCCAAATCGCCATCGTCATGCTGGGCGTCGGCGATCGTGTGCCGCTGAACGCATGGGACGAGGTCGGCTCCGAGGAATGGCGCACCGAGTACGGACGGCGCATGGATCGCCTGATGCGCGCGCTGCGCAGCAAGGGCGCCATCGTCTACTGGGTCGGACTGCCCATCATGCGCCGCCCCAACGTCTCGGACGATGCGCAGATGATGGACGGTGTCATGCGCGAGCGCGCGCTGGCCAATTCGGTACGTTTCATCGATGTGCGCTTGAGCTTTGCCGACGTTGACGGCGCCTACAACAATTACGGCCCCGACATCGGCGGCAAGAACCGCCTGTTGCGCGAGCAGGACGGCGTGCACTTCACGCCTGCGGGGTATCGCAAGCTCGCCCACTTCGTCGAGCGTGAGATCAAGCGCGATCTGGCGCAGACGCGTACCGAGCGGGCCGCACCCTTGGCGGGCAGCGAGGATGAGCAGCGCCGTATCCGCCCGCAACAGGTGTCGGCCGCGGGCGTGCCGATCGAGCCTCAGGCCGCCGCCTCGGGATTTGCCAGTGGCCTGCGCACGGGTGGGCGCCCCGCAACGTCCGCCAGCAACCCAACCGGCGATCTGACTGCCGACAACAGCCGCATCACGATCAGGTCGGTCGACGCGCAAGGCAAAGACGAATCCCTGACGCTCGAAATCCTGCGGCCTGCGATTCCCGCCTCCGTTGTCTCCCTCGTCACCCGACGCGAGTCGGCCGAACGCGCGAGCTTCGTGGGTGATGCGGTGATGACCGACATCGGCGGCGGCGTCGCCCTCGTCAGCTCGATCACCCCCTCTGGAGAGGCCTCCCCCGGCGACCGCCGCCGCCAACCCGCCGTCAATTCCCTCTACTTCCGCGTCCTCATCAAAGGCGAACGCCTCGACCCCCGCCCCGGCCGCTCCGACGACCTCCCCTGGCCGAGGCCAGAAATACTCCCTCCCCAACCGCCCGCACCCCAAGTGCGCACACCGTCCAGTTCCCCCGCAGCCGGCATCCCGCGTCCGTCTCCCGGCAGGGCCGCGCCTGTTCGCTCGGCCCCTGCGCCGCGTGAGCAGGTGAGGTAACATCGATCTAAAAGCCGTGAGAAGTGCGAAACTTCGGCAGGCATTCCGGATAGGGCCAGCGAGAGGCATGTCGCTATCAGGCATGGCGCGCCTGCCGTTCGACAGCGCAGCGGAAGGATAGCCGATAGTCGATGGGGTGGGATTTGTGGAGGTTGAAACTCCTTATTGGGCGATGGCGCCGGCACCTTCCGCGGAGTATGTTCGTGCGACCGGCGGGCGCTTTTCAGCAAAAAATTATAGCGGCGGCGCAGCCGGGTTTGGTTTCGGTCGTGGGATGTTTCTGGAGGTAGAGCACCATGAAGAAAGCCACCCTTTTTGCCTCAGTGTCAGCGGCAGCGCTTGCCAGCCTTGCCGTCGCCCATTTCGCCACAGGCCAGACGCGCAACACTCAACTTGGCAAAGTAACTTTCCAAACATCGTGTACGCAGGCTGCACAGGATCAGTTCAACCGGGCGATGCTCTACCAGCATTCGTTTTGGTACCGCGCGTCACAGCGGGCGTTTGAAGAGGTTCTGAAAACGGATCCCGCGTGCGCTATGGCTCACTGGGGTATCGCGCTGAGCCTACTTTGGAACCCACACGTGCCGCCCCCTGCGAAGAACCTCGGCGAAGGCGCAGCGGCTATCGAGAAGGCCAAGGCGAACCCGGCCAAGACGCAGCGCGAGCGCGATTTCGTCGATGCCCTCGCAGAAATGTACAAGGACCACGACAAGGTCGACCATCGCACGCGGATGCTGAACTACACCGCTGCGATGGAGAAATTGGCCAAGGCCTATCCCAAGGACGACGAGGCGCAGATCTACTATGCGCTGGCGCTCAACACGAGCGCATCGCCGGCCGACAAGACGTACGCGAACCAGTTGAAGGGCGCAGCGATGCTGGAGAAGATTGCACCACGCCTACCCCAGCATCCAGGCGTCACACACTACCTGATCCATCTCTACGACTACCCGGCAATTGCCGAGAAGGGCCTTGCGGCCGCACAGCGCTACGCCAAGATTGCGCCCGATGCGCCGCATGCGCTGCACATGCCTTCACACATCTTCACGCGTGTGGGGTATTGGAAAGACTCGATCGCCTCCAATGCGCGCTCAGCGCAGGCCGCAAAAGAGTCGAAGGACCTGCACGATCAGTTGCACGCCATGGATTATCTGGTCTATGCGCGCCTGCAACTTGGGCAAGAGAAGATGGCTAAGGCTGTCCTCGACGAGATGAAGACCGTATCGGGTTATACCGAAACCTTCTTTGTCGGGCCTTACGCCCTGGCAGCCTCATCGGCCCGTTATGCCGTCGAGCGCAATGCTTGGGCCGAAGCGGCCGCACTCGAAGTAAAGCCCAATCCGGCACCCCACGTGGTTGCCGTTAGTCATTACGCCAGGGCGCTCGGCGCAGCGCACACGCGCAACGTCGGTGCAGCGAATGCCGAAGTCGCCAAGCTGGATGAGCTGCACAAGGTTCTAGTCGAGAAGAAGGACGCCTACTGGGCCGGACAGGTCGATATCCAGCGGCAAGTGGCAGCGGCCTGGGTGCTGCATGCGGAAGGCAAATTGGACGAGGCGCTGACAGCGTTATCGGCGGCTGCTGATGCCGAGGACAAGACCGACAAGCATCCGGTAACGCCCGGTCCGCTGGCGCCGGCACGTGAGCAGTATGCCAGCATGTTGCTGGATCGCGGACAG
>JANOHP010000070.1:0-49124 GCA_031406575.1 Hyphomicrobiales bacterium | reverse complement strand
ATTGCGCTGCCGATCACGCTGTCGAATGCGACGGTGCCGCTGATCGGCTTCGTCGATACGGTGGTTATCGGCCAGCTCGGGCAGCCGCATCTGATGGGCGGCGTGGCGGTCGGGTCCCTCATCTTCACGATGCTCTATTGGACATTCGGCTTCCTGCGCATGGGCACGACGGGGCTCACTGCGCAGGCGCTGGGCGCCGGTGAACGCCGCGAGGTCGCGGGTCATCTGCTGCGCGCGCTGATGGTGGCGGGGATCGGCGGTGTGCTGGTCATCCTGTTGCAGTGGCCCATTCGCGTGTCTGCACTTTGGATTACCGGCGGATCGCCCGATGTCGTGGCGGCAGCGACGCTCTATTTTGACGTGCGAATCTGGGCGGCGCCTGCGGGCCTCGTCAACTTCGCGTTGCTGGGGTGGTTCATCGGCCTGGGGCGGGCGGGCACAGCGTTTCTGCTGCAACTGCTGCTCAACCTCGGCAATGTCGCGCTGGCCATCATCCTGGTGCTTGGCATGGGCACCGCCGTCGCGGGCGTCGGCGTTGCGGCGCTGGTGGCCGAGTATGTGGCGGCGGCAGTTGGTCTTGTCACAGCTCTGGCGATGGCACGGCGGCTCGGCGTGAGCGCGCCGTTGGCGGATGCCTTCGATATGGTGCGCCTGCGTCGGTCGTTTGCCATCAACGCCGATATCACGGTGCGCACACTGGCCACGTTCCTCGTGCTGACGTTTTTCACAGCGCAGGGCGCTGCTTCTGGCGACGTGACGCTGGCCGCCAACGCGCTGCTGATCAGCATGAAAAATATCGTCGTCTATCTGCTCGATGGTTTTGCATTCGCGGTCGAGGCGCTGGTGGGACGCGCGATTGGCGCCAAGGACCGGGCCACGTTTCGACGCGCGATAGCCTTATCGACATGGTGGGCGGGCGGCTTTGCGCTGACACTGAGTGCGGGTCTGTGGATTGTCGGTAGCGCGGTGATCGAACTCAGCGCCAAAAGCGGCGAAGTGCAGACGGCGGCGCGCACGTTCCTGGCGTGGGCCGCGCTGTCGCCGACTATCGGCGTATGGTGTTTTCAACTCGACGGCATTTTCATCGGAGCCACTCGCACCCGCGATATGCGCAACATGATGCTGGTCAGCGTCGCGATCTTCTTCATCGCCTGGAGCGTGCTCGGGCCAGCATTCGGCAATCACGGGCTATGGGCGGCCTGGATGGTGTTCTACGTGGCACGCGCGACGACACTGTATTCGCGGCTCGGTGGGCTCGAGCGGTCGGCGTTCGGGTGAGTTTTCATCTGCTGCACACACTTTAATCCATGAAACAGGTGCCGCATGATCCAATTGAGTTTCCGCAGAGCGATCAATTTATCACACTGCCCCCAACTCACTGGTTCCCCGGACTTCGCGACGCGCGCCAAGCGCGGTGCGGATATCCGGGAAAACGAAATAAGGGGAAATTCGGCAAGCTGCGGACGGCCAGATCCTCAACCCTCGAGTTCGGCCCACAGATCGTATTCGTCCGCCTCGAAGACTTTGGCTTTCACGAGATCGCCGACTTTGATGCCGGGAGCATCCTCGAGAAACACGGAGCCGTCGATTTCCGGCGCGTCCCAGACCGAGCGGCCGACGGCGCCGTCGTCGTCCACTTCGTCGATGAGCACGTCGATGGTGCGCCCGACACGAGTGGCGGTGACAGCGGCGGACACCTCTTTCTGCGCGGCCATGAAGCGGTGCCAGCGCTCTTCTTTGACCTCTTCGGGAACGGCGCCGGGCAAATCGTTGGCGGTGGCGCCAGCGACGGGTTCGTACTTGAAGCAGCCGACACGGGCGAGCTTGGCTTCGGCGATGAAGTCGAGCAGGATTTGGAAGTCGCTCTCCGTTTCACCGGGGAAGCCGACGATGAACGTCGAGCGCAGCGCCAGATCGGGCACGTCGCGCCGCCACCCCTGCAGGCGGGCGAGCGTTTTTTCCTGGTGCGCGGGGCGGCGCATGGCCTTGAGCACGGCGGGTGAGGCGTGTTGGAGCGGAATGTCGAGATAGGGCAGAATTTTCCCCTCGGCCATCAAGGGGAGAACTTCGTCGACGTGCGGGTAGGGATAGACGTAGTGCAACCGCACCCACGCGCCGAGCTCGCCCAACGCTTGCGTCAGCTCGAAAAAGCGCGCTTTCAGCGGCTGGCCTTTCCACGGGCTCTGGGCGTACTTGATGTCGAGACCGTAGGCGCTGGTGTCCTGACTGATGACGAGCAGCTCCTTGACGCCGGCTTTCACGAGGCGTTCGGCCTCGAGCATGACGTTTGCGGCCGGGCGGCTCGCCAAGCGACCCCGCAACGAGGGAATGATGCAGAACGAGCAGCGATTGTTGCAGCCTTCGGAGATTTTCAAATAGGCGTAGTGCCGGGGTGTCAGATGCAACCCTTCCGGCGGCACGAGATCGAGGAACGGATCGTGCAGGGGTGGCAGCGCGTCGTGGACGGCCTCCATCACCGCCTCGTACTGGTGGGGACCCGTGACCGCGAGCACGCTGGGGTGTGCGGCGCGGATGCGGCCCTCCTCGACGCCGAAACAACCCGTGACGATGACGCGGCCGTTGGCGGCGATGGCCTCTCCGATGGCGTCCAGGCTTTCTTGCTTAGCCGAGTCGAGAAACCCGCAGGTGTTCACCAGCACGACGTCGGCGCCGGCATAGTCGGGGACGAGCTGATAGCCCTCCGACCGCAGGCGCGTGATGATGCGTTCGCTGTCGACCAGCGCCTTGGGGCACCCGAGCGAAACGATACCGACTTTTGGCGCGGCCTTGGGGGCGGTGCCGATCAGGCGCACCGTCGCCGTCGGTTGCTGCCGCGCCGAGGCGGGTTTCGAGCGTGTTTTCTGCATAGGGGGCGTTGTAGCGGCGAGGCCCGGCGGGCGCAACGGTGGTGGTGGGAAGGAGCGGGAAGGCCGCATCGGCGCAATAGCCCTTGCCGTATTGTGCCGTGCCACGAATTCCACCCGCTCGGTCCCGGTTGCGGCGGCGCAACACGCTTCGCTATTGCTACGGGCCGCAGTCGCTGCCCGCATTGGGGGAAAATCGTTGTCCGTTCCTCAAAACAGCTTCAACCCCGGCGGTAACGGCATGCCGCCGGTCACGTCTTTCATCATGTTCTGCATGGCGGCTTCGACTTTGACGCGGGCGTCTTGGAAGGCGGCGATGATGAGGTCTTCCAGCATCTCGACATCCTCGGGTTTGACGAGGGTAGGGTCGATGCGGATGCCGTGCATGTCGCCTTTGCCGTCGAGCGTGATCGTCACCATGCCAGCGCCGGACACGCCGTCGATCCGCTGGCCGGCCAGATCCTCTTGCGCCTTCTGCATGCGGCCCTGCATTTCCTGGACCTGCTTCATCATGCCGAGAATGTCTTTCACGAATGTCTCCTGTGCTGGTCGGGTTGGAACATGCTCACCCCGTCGCTTGGTCGTCGTCGACCTCATCGATGCGCGGCGTCACGGCCGTGACGCTTTCGATGCGCCCTTCGGGAAAGGCCGCGAGCAGAGCCGCGACAGCTGGATGAACTTTGAGGGCTTCCAGTTCTACCGCTTGGCGGGCACGCTCCTGATCGCCCAGGGAAGGCTCCCCAGGCGCGCGCGACACGGCCACCATCCAGCGTCGGCCCGTCCACTTGTTGAGCTTTTCGCGCAGATCGTTGGCGAGTTCGGCCGGCGCGTTTGCCAGGAGATTGAACTCGATCATGCCGGCGGGGTCGAATTTGACGAGCCCGACGTCTTCCTCGAGATGCACCCTCAGGCGTGCATCGCGGCGCTGGGCGACGAGGGCTACGACTTCCAGAAACGTGCGCGGATCGGGCATCTGCGGAGCGGCGCGCATCTGCGGACTTTCGGTGCCGTCGATCTCATCGCGATCGTCGTCCGACGCTTGGGCGTCGCCCGTATCCGCCTCCAAATCGACGGCGCCGTAATCATCGAGGCTCGACGGCGGAGGGGGTTCGCTCGAAATGGGCGCGGGCTGCACCAGCGCGGCGCGAGTCTCCTGCGCGCCGTTCGGCGCGGCGGCTGGTGCGAGTAGGGCCGGTTGCACCCGGCGTGTCATTGTCCCACCGCCCAAGGTGCGAATGATCTCCTCGGGGCTCGGCAAGTCGGCGGCGTGGGCGATGCGGATCAGCACCATTTCAGCGGCTGCCCCGGCATCGGGCGCGCGGCTGGCCTCGTCGATGCCTTTCAGCAGCATCGACCACGCCCGCGACAACACCGGCACGGACAGGGCCTGCTGCAAAGCGTCGGCACGCTGGCGTTCTTCTGCGGAGAGCGCGTCACCGCCACCTTTCTCGCCAGCCACCTTGACGCGGGTCGCGATGTGGACGGCTTCGGCCAAATCCTCGAGCACTTGGATGGGGTCGGCGCCATCGGCGTGTAGGGCGGCAAAGGCATCGAGCGCTCCACCGGCCCGGCCCGCGAACAGGTGATCGAGCAGATCGAACAACCGGCCCCGGTCGGCCAATCCCAGCATGGCGCGCACGGCAGTCGCCGTAATCATCGCCGCGCCGGTGCCGTTAGCGCCGGCCGCCGTCGCAATCGCCTGATCGAGCACCGACAGACCGTCGCGCACCGATCCACCGGCGGAGCGTGCAATCACCGCCAACGCTTCGTCCTCGGCTTTGGCGCCTTCCTTGGCGACGATGCGCTCGAAATGAGCGGCGAGCGTGGGCACGTCGACGCGGCGCAGATCGAACCGCTGGCAGCGCGACAGGATGGTGACGGGAACCTTGCGAATTTCGGTGGTGGCAAAGATGAACTTCACGTGGGGTGGCGGCTCTTCCAGCGTTTTCAGCAACGCGTTGAAGGCGCTTTTCGACAGCATGTGGACTTCGTCGATGATGAACACCTTGTAGCGGGCCGTCATCGGCTTGTAGCGCGCGCTCTCGATGATTTCGCGCATGTTCTCGATGCCGGTGTTCGAGGCGGCGTCCATCTCGATGACGTCGGGATGGCGGCTGTCGATGATGTCGCGGCAATGCACGCCCAGTTCGGACAGGTCTGTCGAGGGACGATCGGGCAGTCCGGGCCGCCAATACTCGAGCGCGCGAGCCAGGATCCGCGCTGTCGTCGTCTTGCCGACTCCACGCACGCCGGTCAGCATATAGCCTTGCGCGATGCGATCGGCGGCGAACGCGTGGCGCAGCGTCGTCACCATGGCGTCTTGGCCGATCAGGTCCTCGAAGGTCGCTGGCCGATATTTGCGGGCCAACACGACATAGCCGCACGCTACTTCGCCGGTGCTGTCGCCGCCGAACATATCCAGCGTGCCGTTGTCCAACGGGTGGTCATCTGACGGGAGGAGGGTCGGATCGTCTGCCATTCATACCCGCTGTGGTGGAGACCGCAGGAGCGGGTCTCTCGGTGGGGGAGCCGGCGGCGGCGAAGTCGCCCGTGGGTCGCCTGAATGTGTCGCTCACCGGCGCGGGAGCGGAAAGTGGGAGGCTGGACGACGACCCGCATCCGATTCGTTGGGGCTGCTTCCTTCCGGACCTGACCCGGTTGGCGAGGGACACGTCCGCCACCAACCTCCCAGGGGTGTATCTAATGGGCTCAGCCAACGACCGCAACCCGTATTGCACCCGTATTGCAGTTGGCTTTGGCCCACCGACTCCGATCGTCGCGAACCGGAGCAGGAGCCGGAAAACAGGTGTTCTCTCTTCGAATTTGTGCTACGTTGTAGCCCAATATGGGAGTTCAATCGATGACCAACACAGTAGTCAGGGCGCGCATTGACGAGCAGACCAAGGAGGAGGCGTCCGTCGTGCTGGCCGCCATGGGTCTCACTGTGTCCGATGCCTTCCGGCTGTTGATGGTACGGATCGCCAGGGACAAAGCCTTACCGTTCGACCCCCTGGCGCCGAACGACGAAACCATCGCCGCCATGAGAGAGGCGCGGCGCGGTGGCCTCAAGGGACATCGCAACGCCAAATCTCTGTTGAAATCGCTCAATGCGGACGATTGAGCCGACCACCCGCTTTCGCCGGGACTATAAGCGCGAGAAAAAAAACGCAGCACGGCGGGCAATTGGACACCCTGCTTGCTGCAGTGCTCGAGTTTCTGGCCGGCGACACTCCACTTCCACCTCGGTTCAAGGACCACCCTTTGACGGGAGATTGGGCCGATTTCCGCGATTGCCATATTCGCCCCGATCTCGTTCTCATCTACCGAAAGACGAACGCCGACACGCTGCAGCTCGTGCGTCTGGGTTCACACAGCGAGCTCGGCTTCTGAGTGAGACCACTGCCGTCGGGAGAACGAAGCCGCTCCCGATCGACCGACCTCGGGGCTCGAGGGAATGCACAGTGGGGAGTCGAATACCGCCGGGGCATGTGCAAGACGAGGTCGTTGTCGCGCGACCCCCGCTGAACGCGCGCGTCAAATTCGTTTCCAACCCGTGCGCCGCCTTGACTCCCACCCCGACACGCCTATGGTCCGCGCGCTTTTCGACGTAGCATCGACCGAGCTATTCTGCCGGTCACAGCAACTCTACCGAGGCGACACGCCATGGGCTTTTATTCCGACGCCATCAACCGAATCGGGGTGTCCGCCACGATGGGCGTGTCGGCGAAAGCGCGCGCGCTGGCGGCCGAGGGGCGCGACATCATCATCTTGAGCCAAGGTGAGCCCGATTTCGATACCCCCCAGAACATCAAGGACGCCGCGATCAAGGCCATCAATGCGGGCAAGACCAAGTACACCGACATCGACGGCATTCCCGAGTTGAAGGACGCCGTAGTCGCCAAGTTCAAGCGCGAGAACGGCCTCGACTACAAGCGCAGCCAGATTTCGATCGGCACCGGCGGCAAACAGGTGCTGTTCAATGCGCTGATGGCGACGATCAATCCTGGCGATGAAGTGGTGATGCCGGCGCCCTGCTGGGTCAGCTATGCCGACATCGTGCAACTGTGCGGCGGCAAGCCCGTGTTCGCCAATTGCCGCATCGAGGACGGCTACAAACTGCAACCGGAGGTTTTGGAGGCGGCGATCACCCCCAAGACCAAGTGGTTCATGTTCAATGCGCCGTCCAATCCCACGGGCGCGGCCTACACGCGCGCCGAGCTGAAAGCGCTGACCGATGTGCTGCTGCGCCATCCGAACGTGTGGGTGATGACGGACGATATGTACGAGCACCTGCTGTTCGATGGGCTCGAGTTCTGCACCATCGCCCAGGTCGAGCCCAAGCTCTACGAGCGCACGTTGACAGTCAACGGCGTGTCCAAGGCCTATTGCATGACGGGTTGGCGGATCGGTTACGCGGGCGGGCCGGAACAGCTCATCAAGAACATGTGCAAGCTGCAGAGCCAGTCGACGTCGAACCCGTCGTCGATTTCCCAATGGGCTGGCGTCGAAGCGTTGAATGGCCCGCAGGATTTCATCCCCATCAACGCGGAGAAATTCCGTGAGCGGCGCGATCTGGTCGTGTCCATGCTGAACCAGGCCAAAGGCATCAAGTGCCCCAAGCCCCAGGGCGCCTTCTATGTCTACCCGACCTGCGCCGAGAACATCGGCAAGACTACGAAGTCAGGCAAGAAAATCACCAATGACGAGGACTTCGTCACGGCGCTGCTCGAGGAAGAAGGCGTCGCTTGCGTGCACGGCGCGGCCTTCGCTATGTCGCCGTTCTTCCGCGTGTCCTACGCGCTGGCGAACAAGGACCTCGAAGAAGCCTGCCACCGCATCCAGCGCTTCTGCGGGAATTTGCGGTAAGCGGGGGGATGGGCAGGATCGAGCGAAGCGATTGGGTTCTGGATCTCGCGGTGACGCTGCCATCGTGCACAGTCGACGACTGACGCACGGGGGCAGCGCGCCTTGCCACGCCTGGACCATCGCGCGATGTTGTGACCTGCCCGGCGACGCGCCGGTCGAGTCTGGCGGGGACTTCGTCGCATGTGGCGGATTTGGCTGGCGGCGTTGTTCTGGGGGCTCAATTTTCCAGCCGTCAAAACGCTGCTCGATGGCATGGCGCCGTGGACGTTGCGCGCGGCGGGGCTGACGGCGGGCGGCCTTCTGCTGATGGCGACCACGCTGGCGGTGGGGAAATCACTTGCCGTGCCACGCGCCTATTGGGCCCCGCTGGTCTTGGCGGCGCTGCTCAATGTCGTCGGCTTCAATGTCTTCGCGGTGTTTGCACAGTTGACGATGCCGGCTTCGCGGGCGGCCATGCTGATTTACACGATGCCGCTGTGGTCGGTGGTGTTCGCCCGACTGATCTTGGGTGAGGCGATCGACGGGCTACGCTGGAGCGCGCTGGGGCTCGGCGCGGCGGGAATTGTGTTTCTGGCCCAGCCGTTCTGGCTGCAGGCCATGGCGGGGGACTTGCCCATCGGGTTCGTCTTCGTGATGGGCGCGGCGATCAGTTGGGCGGCTGGAACGGTCTACACGAAGCGGGCGCGCATTCCGGGCGATCCACTGGCGATCACAGCGTGGCAGATCGGCTTGGGGGCAGTTGGAACGACGTTCGGCATGGTGATGTTCGAGACACCCCGATTGGAGTTGTGGCGGCCCGAAATCGCGGCAACGTTCGCCTATCACGTGATCTTTCCCCAGGCGGCGGCTTATGTGCTGTGGTTCGGTCTGATGTCCCGCGTGCCGGCTTCGACCTTGGCGCTGGGCACCCTCCTGGTGCCGGTGTTCGCCGTGGTGGGGGCCGTGATCCTGCTGGGCGAACGCCCGACGGTGACGGACATTGCGGGCTTCGCGCTCATTTTTTCGGCCGTCGTCGTCGATCAGGGCGTGCGGAGCTGGCGCGAGCGCGGCACGGTGAACTGATTGGGCCCCGCTATTCACTCATTCCTGAGACCATGTCTTTTCGCCGACACCGGCTTCTGCTAGAAGCCCCGATGATGCCTAATCCCCATAAGCGGCTCCACCCGCAACGCGCGCCGGCTGGCTGGCGCACGAGGGCGCCGCGCAACCCTAAGAAGGAGCGCGCATGGCTTCCCCCCGCCCCCGTATAGCCGCCGATGTCGGCCTGACGTTCGACGATGTGCTCCTCATTCCCGGCGCATCCGATGTCCTGCCGACCGAAACCGACGTCGCCTCGCAGGTGACCAAGGAAATTTCGGTGCGCATCCCCATCCTCTCCTCGGCCATGGACACGGTGACGGAAGGGCGGCTCGCCATTGCAGTCGCGCAGGCCGGCGGCATCGGCGTCGTGCATCGCAACCTGACGCCCGAGGAGCAGGCCGACCAGGTCGCGACCGTGAAGAAATTCGAATCGGGCATGGTCGTCAATCCGGTCACGACGCACCCGACAGCGACGTTGGCCGATGCGCTCGACCTGATGTCGCGCCACCGGATTTCCGGCATTCCCGTGGTCGAGCCCGCCCGCAGCGGCAGCCGCGACGGCAAGCTCGTGGGCATCCTCACCAACCGCGACGTGCGCTTTGCCACCAACATGCGCCAGCCCGTTTCCGAGTTGATGACGAAGGAGCGCTTGATCACCGTGCGCGATGGCGTCGAGCGCGAGGAGGCCAAGCGCCTGCTGCATATGAACCGCATCGAGAAGCTGCTGGTCGTCGACGAGGATTACCGGTGCGTCGGCCTCGTCACGGTGAAGGACATCGAGAAAGCGCAAAAGCATCCCTATGCCTGCAAGGACGAGCAAGGGCGGCTGCGGGTGGCGGCAGCCACGACCGTGGGTGAGGACGGCTTCGAACGCACCGAGCGGCTGATTGCGGCGGGTTGCGATCTGATCGTGGTGGACACCGCGCACGGCCATTCCAAGCGCGTGATCGATGCCGTAGCGCGCATCAAGAAGCTGTCGAACCGCACGCAGGTGATCGCGGGCAACGTGGCGACGGGCGAAGCGACGAAGGCGTTGATCGATGCGGGGGCGGACGCGGTCAAGGTGGGCATCGGGCCGGGCTCGATCTGCACGACGCGCATCGTCGCCGGGGTGGGCGTGCCGCAGCTCACCGCCATCATGGAGTGCGTCGAGGAAGCGCAGAAATCCGGCATTCCGGTGATCGCCGACGGCGGCATCAAATTCTCCGGCGATGTCGTCAAAGCGCTCGCAGCCGGTGCGAGCTGCGTCATGGTCGGCTCGCTGTTGGCGGGCACCGACGAGAGCCCCGGCGAAACTTATCTGTTCCAGGGCCGCACCTACAAAGCCTATCGCGGCATGGGATCGGTCGGCGCGATGGCGCGCGGGTCGGCGGATCGCTACTTCCAGCAGGACGTGAAGGACGAGCTGAAGCTGGTGCCGGAAGGTATCGAAGGCCAGGTGCCGTACAAGGGTGCTGTCGGCCACGTTCTGCATCAGCTCGTGGGTGGTCTGCGGGCGGGCATGGGTTACGTCGGCGCGCATGATTTGGCCGAGCTGCGGTCCAAGGCACGGTTCGTGCGCATTTCCCCTGCCGCCATCCGCGAAAGTCACACCCACGGTGTGACGATTACGCGCGAAGCACCGAACTATCCGGGAAGTGGTGGGTGAGCGATTTAGCCCGTCTTGTGTGGACGGCACCCGTGGGTCAAGGTGTTTTCGACGGGGCAGCGGGCTTTTTTGCGTTCGGGGTGCAAGTCATGTGTACGACCTATGAGTGCGGCACGATCGGCCGCTGGCCATGATGCTGTTCGCCACCCCGGTCCCAATCATCCTGACGACCTCGAAGGCCAATGACGAAAATGGGTTGTCCGTGGTGTCGATTCCCTTGTCGCAGAAGCGCGCATTACTCCTTTGAACACCCTCACCGCTCGTTGGGCTGTCGCGGTGCAATCGCCGCCGCTTCAGCACATTCTGTTATTGCCGAGCCCCTTTCTCAGGCGCGTGCGGCTTGTGTTTGTGGCTGATGGTTGGCGATATAGGATCCGCCCCGGACCAGCAGCGCCCACACCACGCGCGCCGTTTTGTTGGCCAGCGCGATGGCGGCCAGCTTGAACTTCTTCTGCTCGAGCAGAGCCACGAGTTTCGGATCGGCCTTGGTAGGGTAGCGCTTGGCATAGCTCAGTCGCGCCACCGCGCCCAGATACAGCAGACGACGCAGATAACTGTTGCCCTGCTTGGTAATCGAACCCAGCGTCACCGCGCCGCCGGTGCCGGTAATCTTCGGCGTGACACCCAGCGAGGCTGCGAACGCGCGACCGTTGTCGAACGCATTGGGATTGGTAATGCTGGCCACGAACGCGCTTGCCGCGGTTGGCCCGACACCAGGGATCGTCTGCAGACGGCGGACGGTTTCGTCGGTCTTGGCCGCGGCATGAATCTCCGCGTCGAGAGCTGCAAGCGACGCTTCGATTGCGGCCAGCGAATTCGCGGCAATCCAAAGCGTCTTGCGCGCCGCCAACGGAAGGTCCGTTCTCGCATCGTCGGCGATGATCGAGAGCAGAGACAGCACACCCTGGCGGCCCTGCGGCGCGATGAGGCCGAGCTCGGCCATGTGCGCGCGGATCGCGTTGATGAGCGCGACTTGCTGGCCTTTCAGCAAATCGCGCACCTTGTGCGGTATCGCCAGGCATTGCTGTTCCACTGACTTTACGGGCACTTCCTTGATGCGCGGTCGGGTTACTGCTTCGCAAATGGCCTCCGCGTCCGCTGCATCCGTTTTGCCGCGTTTGAGATAGGCCTTGACGTATTTCGCCGGCATCATCTTCACCGTGTGCCCGAGCCCGATCAGTTCCCGCGCCCAATAGTGGGCCGTGCCGCAGGCTTCGATGCCAATCAGGCATGGCGGCTGTTTGGCAAAAAATGCGTGCACGTCCTTCCTCTTCAATTGTCGGCTGCCCGTCTTGCAGCCCTCCGAATCCGCACTGTGGACTTGAAACAAGCTCTTCGCCAAATCCAACCCGATGGTGGTAGTTATTGTCATGGACGGCCCCTCTTTTTTGATGATTCGGCACACACCGATCATCTTATGGCGCTTCGACGCCGCAGGAGGGCGCCGTCCACAACATCATCCCGGAAACGTGAGGCCGCAGGCCGAGCGTTATCCGGCAGCGCAGAAAGCGTGCGAAGCACTCGATACTGGTGCCCTTCGGGCGCTTCTTGCGCTGGGTCCCGGCGCTCGTCGCGGCATAGAGGCCGCTCCTCGGCCAGGATGATGAAGAACTGAATTGCCCTGGCCGCCTCTCCGTCACGACGGAATGATGACGGCTTTACCGGTCGTCTGGGTGTCGAAGATTTTGTAGGCTTCTTCGGCTTGATCGAGCCGCCAGCGGTGGGTGAAGAGTTTTTCAACGTCGATGTTGTGATCGGCGACGAACTCGGCGCAATCGGCCTGGCCCTGCTTGGAGAATGTCCACGACCCCACGATCGTCACCTGCCGGCGCAGAATGTCGGGCGAGACGTCGAGGGTAACTTGTCCCCGTTCGCCGACGTAGCAGGCGGTGCCCCACGAACGCACGGCGCGAACGGCGGAGGCACGGGCGTCGGGAGCCGAGGAGCAATCGAGAGTTTTGTGGGCACCTTCGCCGTGGGTGAGATCGCGGATGGCGCCGACGACATCGTTGGACTTGGCGTTGATCAGCTCGGTGGCGCCGAAATCCTTGGCGCGTTCGAGGCGCTCGGGTGAGACGTCGAGTGCGATGACGCGCGCGCCCATGGCGGCCGCAAGCTGTGTGGCCGACAAGCCGACGGGACCCTGACCGAAGATGGCGATGGTTTCGCCGCCTTGCAGGTTGAGCCGTTTCAGCGCGCCGTAGGCCGTGCCCGTGCCGCAGGCGATGGCCGCGCCCGTCACGAACGACAACGAGTCCGGCAGCGGCACCAGGGTATGCACCGGCACCTTCATGTACTTGGCGTGGCCGCCGTGACCGCCCGAGCCGTAGACGATGGTGCCCTCGAGACACATCTGCGTCCAGCCGCCCCGGCAGTGCTTGCACCCGCCGCAGCCATCGTAGTGGTGATCCATGACGCGCTGGCCGATCTTGGCCTCGCTCGCCGCCACGCCCGAACCGACGGCCACGACGATACCGCACGGTTCATGGCCCGCGATCGTGCCCGCTGCGCGTTTGATGCCGCCGGTCACGACGCCTTCTTCTTGCGGTGGGGCGCGATAATTGTGCAGGTCGCTGCCGCACATGCCCGACGCCTTGATCTCGAGGATCACGTCGCGCGGGCCCGGCGTCGGATCGGGGAACTCTCTCAGCTCCAGCTTGCGATCTCCGAGAAATACGACGCCCTTCATGACGGCCTCCTGCTGTTGCGTGCCGGACCGAATGTCCGCCGCTCGAATTTCAGATGTCGCGACTTTAGCGGGCGATGGCCGGGGCGCAACTTGTTGTTGGTGGGGAACAACACGAGCGTCCACCCGGGCGCAAGAGGCCCTTGCCGTATTGCGCCGGGCCGCGCGTTCCATCGGCGAGGTCGAGATCGCGACGGTGCAATACGCTTCGCTATTGCACCCTACGGGTGGTGCGCTCCCTCGCTTGGCAAAACCGCGCCCCTCGCGCGCTTGCTCTCCGCCCCACCCCACCCCTACAGTCCCACTGACCACTGACCACTGACCACTGACCACTGACCACTGACCACTGACCACTGACGACTAACCACTCACCACTCACCACTCACCACTCACCGAGCCCACACCATGGCCACCACAACTCACAACGGTTTCCTCCTCGTCATGATGGACTGTCCGCGGTCGATCGAGGAGGAGTTCAACGCCTGGTACGACACCGAGCACATTCCGGAGCGATTGGCTGTTCCCGGCATCGTGTCGGCACGACGGTTCGTGTGCCAAGCGGGTCATCCCAAGTACCTGGCGATGTATGATCTCGACGCGCCGGAAGTGATGGACAGCCCGGATTATCTGAAGGTGGCGCACGGCAATTCGAGCCCGTGGACGAAGCGCGTCACCGGCCGCGTGCGGGTGTTTCGCTATGCGGGTCGTCAGGTGTGGCCGGGCAATCGGGTGACGCAGAGCGGATCACGCGTGGCGGTGTTGCGTTTTGCGGGTCTGAATGCCGATGCCGAACCCGACCTCATTGCGGGCCTGGAAGTCAACATGGCCGGGCGGCCGGAAATCATTCAGGCGCGCTTGTTCGCTCACGATACCGGCAAGGGTATCGATTATCTGGCAATGGTGGAGGCGCGCGCGCCACTGGGCGAGCGCCTCGATTTGGCGGCCTTCAAAGGTCGCACCGACGCGCTCGACCTGGTCAATGTTTACGCCCCTTATTGAGACGTCGTGGAGGTTGGTCGAAACGAAAACGGAGCCTCACCGGGCTCCGTTTTTTTTTGATGCGTCGCGTGGAGTGGCGCTGTTGACCTCAAGACAAGACGCCGAACAGCCAGAGGAGAATGATAATCGGGATCGGGATCCCGATGAGCCAGAGAAGTCCGCCGCGTAGCATGGGGGGATTCCTTTCAGGTCGTGGGTTGAAAGATTGAGCGCTCCGAGGAGGCTACAGCGCCGACGAACTGGCCGACGCATCCGACATCACTGGGCCGATCACGTCAGCGCTCTGGCCGACCACCCCCACCTCCCGGGCCACCGCCTCTGCCGCCGGGGGCACCTGCTCCCGGTCCATCACCGCGTGCCGCAGGCGGTGGTCCACTGGGACCACGACCGCCAGCAGCTGAGCCGCCCGCAGCCGGACCACCACCATCACCACGGCCCGCTGCCGCAGGAGGGCCGCTTTCACGTCCGCCACCGGCACCTTGACCACCGCCGGCACCGCCACCACGACCACTGGGGCCGGTCATGCCGGGTCCGCCGCCGTCACCGCGCGCAGCTCCGGGAGGACCACCGTCCTGGCGTCCACCGCGACTTGGGGGGCCTGCGTCACCACCACCGCGTCGGCTCGGAGTATCTATGTTGGGCCCACCGCCATCCCGGCGGCCTGCTGCTGGCGGCGTCTCCGGTCGTCCGCCGGCGCCCTGGCTGCCGCCCGCTCCACCGCCTCGGCCCGCGCCTTTGGTGGCGCGACCATCGTCGCCATCGCTGCCGGGACCCGCCCGGGCTGGCCCGCGCTCACGCGGTTCGGCTTGGCGTGCAGGACCACTGTCACGCGGCTCGTTTTTGCCACCTTTGGGCTCGGCCTGACGGGCAGCTGCGCCATCATCGCGATCACCACCCTTGCCGCCTTTCGGCGTGGCTTGGCGGGCGCGATCCCCATCGCGGTCGTCACCCTTGCTGCCTTTGGGCTCCGCCTGCCGGGATCGATCGCCATCGCGGGGTTCCGCCTGACGGCCTGTCTCGCCCGACCCGACGGCTGGATCACCACGCTTTGTCGCGGGCGTGTCGCTCTCCTGTCGGGCCCTGCGACCCTCCTCGCGGCCGCGCGCGTCGGCGCCCGCATCGGCAGCCCGCGGAGAGTTGGCAAGTTGATCCGCGCGCCCGACGTTGTTGGGACGCTGACGCGGTTGCGATGTGGCCAGCGTCGGACGGTAAGCGCTGATCGTGGTCTGGTTCACCTCGGCGCGACCCGGCCTGTCACGATCGTTGATCCGATGGACGATGACCTGCCGGTTCGTGGCGCGCTCAATGCGCTGCACAGTCACCACGGTGTTGACCACGACGTTGTTCACCACGCGCACCGCACCCAGCGGCTGTGCCACCCGGAAAATTTCGGGGTTGCGGCGGCGTTCGATGATCACCGTCGTCAAACTCGGAGCCAAAAAGTCGGTCTCCCGGACGAAGCACCACCCTCCGACCCCGACATCGATCGGTCCGACGGTCGCAGCGAACGCATAACCGCGATTGGGCGGCGGCAAGGGCGCCCAACCGATGTGGTCGTCACTCGATCGCCAGGACACCCACGCAGGAGCCCACGTGCTGCCCGGCACCCAGAACCACCCGTAGGAGCTGTCGTAGCCCCAGCGGCCATAATGATATGTCGCCCAGCCAAAGGGTTCGTCCGACACCCAGTACCAGCCGAAATCATCGGTATTGACCCAGCGTCCCAGCGTGTAGGGGCGCCAGTCGGCATCGATGCTGGCGGGCAAGAACACAAACCCGTGCCGCTGGCTCTGCACCCAGCGGCCGTGCGGTGCGAGCTCATCGAAAAAGATCGAGATGTCGACGCGTGCAGACTGCGCCAGCGCAGCCGGCGACAGGAAACTGTCCAGGGCCAGCGGGGAGACCGCGCCAACCATGACCGAGAACGCCAGTGTGGCGCGGCGCAATGCGTTTTTGGGCGATTTGTCAACCATCGTTCGGGCTCCGTTCTTGTTCCACGTCCCGTTGGGGTTCGCAGAAGGAACGCAGCGAAATCAAGCAGAGTTCCCATGATCCGCACGTGCGAGATGGAGCACCCGACTGGGCGGGCCTGGAATTTATCCGGGATGGAACCTATTTCACAATAACCCGTTTAGAGGGCTGTAGCTCGTGGGGGAGTTACGTCTCAAGGGGTACGATGATGAAGAGGGCACGTATTGAAGTCGATGCTCGTCCGTGGGGGCAAGTCGTTGAATTTACGCCGACACGATCGTGCGAGCCTGTTGAGCCTGTTGACTGCCGGGAGCCGAAAATCATGGCAGATCACTCAGGTGTTCCTGCCGAACACACGAACGCTGCGGGCATGGACCCCGCATTGGGCCAGGACTTTGCCAATACGCATCCCCGTTTGATCGACCGCAAGATGCAAGCCACTCTCGGCCGGCATCTTCGCGTCATGTTCGACGATGTGGCGCGCGCGCCAGTGCCCGATAACTTCCTGGATTTGCTGCAGAATCTCGAAACGAAAGAAAAGGAGCAGCACGGATGACCGTTTGTTCGCCCGGCCTGAGAAAAAATCTGCTCTCCCTGATTCCCAATCTGCGCGCGTTTGCCATCTCGCTGTGCGGCGACGCGGACAAGGCCGACGATCTCGTGCAGGACACGTTGGTGCGCGCGTGGGATCATCTCGACAAGTTCCAAGAAGGCACCAATCTTCGCGCGTGGCTCTTCACCATCTTGCGAAACACGTATTTTTCTCACTATCGCAAACGGCGCCGCGAAGTCGAAGACAAGGAAGGCCAGCGCGCCGCCGAGTTGGCGGTGCTACCCGAACAGCACGGCCACCTCGATCTTCAGGATTTCCGCCGCGCGCTGGCGACACTGCCCCCCGACCAGAGAGAGGCTCTCATCCTGGTCGGCGCGGCCGGCTTTTCTTACGAGGAAGCCGCCAATGTGTGCGGATGCGCGGTGGGGACGATCAAAAGTCGCGTCAACCGTGCCAGAACACGGCTCGGCCAAGTGCTGCTCATCTCGTCGGGTGCAGAATTCGGCAATGATCCCGCTGTTGCAGCGATCGTTGCAGCGGGCGGCCAAAGAGTGGCCGCACACAAGTAGGAGGCACCCCCTCGTGGCGTTCACCCTCGGGTCGCGAATTGCGGCCCGTTTTTTTATTTACCCTACCAACAGGGTCAGGCATCGACGCTCACCAGCGGCAGCGTGCGCGTTGACCCGCCCGCCTGCAGGATGATAGCTGACCCGATACGCTCGGGATCGGTGGACCGTCATGCTCGCTGACAAGGATCGCATCTTCACGAACATCTACGGCTTCCACGATTGGAAGCTTCCTGGAGCGCGCGCGCGCGGCCAATGGGACGGCACCAAAGCGCTCATCGAAAAGGGCCAGGACTGGATCATCAATGAGGTGAAGGCCTCGGGGCTGAGAGGGCGCGGCGGCGCCGGCTTTCCCACCGGCCTCAAATGGTCGTTCATGCCCAAGGCCGACCCGCGCCCGTCCTACCTCGTCGTCAACGCGGACGAATCGGAGCCCGGCTCCTGCAAAGACCGCGAGATCCTGCGCCATGAACCCCACCACCTGATCGAGGGCTGCCTGCTCGCCGGTTTCGCGATGCGCGCCCACATGTGTTTCATCTACGTGCGCGGCGAATTCATTCGCGAACGCGAGCGCCTGGAAGCGGCTGTCGCGCAGGCCTACGACGCCAAGCTGATCGGTCGCGACAATATCCACGGGTGGGATTTCGACGTCGTCGTGCACCACGGCGCGGGCGCCTACATCTGCGGCGAGGAAACCGCGTTGCTGGAAAGCCTCGAAGGCAAGAAGGGCCAGCCACGTTTAAAGCCGCCCTTTCCGGCCAACTCCGGTCTCTATGGCGCGCCCACCACCGTCAACAACGTCGAGACCATCGCCCAAGTCGGCGAGATTTTGCGGCGCGGGGGCGCGTGGTTCTCGGCGATCGGCAAACCCAACAATACGGGAACGAAGCTCTTCCAAATCTCGGGGCATGTGGAACGGCCCTGCGTCGTGGAAGAAGCCATGGGCATCCCGCTGCGTGAGCTGCTGGAAAAGCATGCCGGCGGCGTGCGCGGCGGTTGGGACAATCTCCTGTGCGTCATCCCCGGTGGCTCGTCGATGCCCTGCATCGCGGCGCCCGAGTGTCAGGATCTGACGATGGATTTCGACGCGCTGGTGAAGCTCAAATCGGGCTTGGGCACCGCCGCCGTGATCGTCATGGACAAGTCGACCGACATCATCAAGGCGTTCGCGCGCATCGCTTATTTCTACAAGCACGAGAGCTGTGGCCAGTGCACACCGTGCCGCGAAGGCGTGCCGTGGATGTGGCGCCTGCTGGAGCGGATGGCGCGCGGCGAGGCTGAAAAGCACGAGATCGACAAGTTGTGGGACGTGACCAAGCAGATCGAAGGGCACACCATTTGCGCCTTCGGCGAGGGCGCCTCCTGGCCAGTGCAGGGATTTCTGCGCAATTTCCGCGCCGTCATCGAACATCGGATCGATCAGCGCGCCGCAGGCCAGCGGCTCGCCGCAGAGTAAACGCACCACGCAACCCGCGCTGCTGGCTTGGTCGCACGGCGCTCGGGAACGCCGGTCCGGCGGCCCATTCGTCCGTGAACGGCGACACGATTGGTCGCAAACACGGGTGCTTGCGTTTCGGTGCGTCTTCTCTCATATGCATTCTGTGCATAGCTAAGCTCAGCATAAACTTCCAGGATTGCGCAATGGGCACGACACGACACGTCCAAGTCCTCATCGTCGGCTCGGGTCCGGCCGGCTACACGGCCGCTATCTACGCCGCCCGCGCTATGCTCAAACCCGTCTTGATTCAGGGCATACAGCCCGGCGGCCAGATGACCATCACCACCGACGTCGAGAATTATCCGGGATTTGCCAAGGTCATTCAGGGACCCTGGCTGATGGAGGAAATGCGCGGCCAAGCCGAACACGTCGGCACCGAAATCATCACCGACATCGTCACCACCGTCGACTTGAAGAGCCAGCCGTTCCGCGCCGAATGCGACTCGGGCGACGTTTTCACCGCCGATTCACTCATCATCGCGACCGGCGCGCAGGCGCGTTGGCTGGGCCTCCCCTCCGAGGAAACCTTCAAAGGCTACGGCGTCTCCGCCTGCGCCACCTGTGACGGGTTCTTCTACAAGGGTAAGGACGTGATCGTCATTGGCGGCGGCAACACCGCTGTCGAGGAGGCGATCTTCCTCACCAACTTCGCGCGCAAGGTCACCGTCATCCACCGGCGTGACAGCTTCCGGGCCGAGAAGATCATGCAGGAGCGGCTGTTCAAGAACCCCAAGGTCGACGTCCTGTGGCACACGGCGCTGGCGGAGGTCGTGGGCAACACGGAAACCAAATCCGTCACCGGCGTGCGCCTGCGCAACGTGCAGACCGGCGAGGAAACCGAACGCCCCATCGACGGCGTCTTCGTCGCCATTGGCCATGCCCCCGCGACCGAGCTTTTCAAAGGCCAGCTCGAGATGAAGCCCTCGGGTTACCTGATCACGAAGCCCGATTCGACGGCCACCTCCATTCCCGGCGTTTTCGCGGCGGGCGACGTCAAGGACGACATCTTCCGTCAAGCCGTGACGGCCGCCGGCATGGGGTGCATGGCCGCGCTGGAAGCTGAACGCTACTTGGCTGAAAAGTCTGGTCACTAGTCGTTTTCAATGAGCCGGCGTCGCGCATGGATGACACATGGATTGGGACAAACTCCGCATCTTCCACGCCGCCGCCGAAGCCGGCAGTTTCACCCATGCGGGCGACACGCTGCGCATGAGCCAATCGGCGGTGAGCCGCCAAGTCTCCGCGCTGGAGCGCGACCTGGGAATTTCTCTGTTTCACCGCCACGCCCGCGGCCTCGTGTTGACCGAGCAGGGCGACCTGCTGTTTCGCACCGCCAGCGACGTGGTGAACCGGCTGCAGACGGCCGAAACACTGCTGGCCGATTCCACCACCAAGCCAGCCGGCGAACTGCGGATCACCTCCTCGGTCAGTCTGGGATCGGTGTGGGTGACGCAGCGCATTCGCGAGTTCATCGAGCTGTATCCCGACATTCAAATCGAACTCCTGCTCAACGACGAGCCGGTGGATTTGTCGATGCGCGTCGCCGACGTTGCGATTTGGGCCCGCGAACCCGTCCAGAGCGACTTGATCCGACGCCAGTTGTTCTCCATGCAGGTGCATGCGTTCGCGTCGTCGAGCTATATCCGTAAATTCGGAGCTCCCAACACGCCCGCCGATTTGGACAAACATCGCCTCGTATCGTTCATCGGCAATCCACCGACGCATCTGTCCTCCATCAATGGCCTCGAAACTCTGGGTCGAGAGGGGCAAGTACCTCGGCGGCCGGCATTTCGCGCCAATACGGTTCTTGCGCTCAAATATGCGATCCGCGGGGGAATTGGCGTCGGTCTCATTCCCGACTATCTCACCGAAGAGGAACCCGAACTTGTCCCGGTGCTCCGCGATGTGGTTATGCCTCGCCTGCCAGTCTACTTCGTCTATCCCGAAGAATTGAAAACGGCGAAGAAAGTCCAGGTTTTCCGGGATTTCGTCGTTTCCAAAGCGCGGCAGTGGAAATACTGACGCGGCAGACATGCGTTTTTTGCATGGCAATCATGCAGGGCTGTCAATTGTCCGCTGACCTGGATTGGCGTCTAGTGCGTGAAGCTGTGACGGACAGCTTATGAAGGTCGTACCCTCCCTTTGACGCCTTCAGCTTGGTCTTCGGATCGGGTGACGAACTAAGAGCCGGGCTTCGCGCCCGGCTTTTCTTTTTCGATCGTCAGTCACAACAACCTATCGCTCGTTCAAAGAATTTCGTCTTCATCGAGCAGAACTTCCGCCTCCGGGGAGGGTGCGGACGGCGCGGGCGCGTCAACTAAGGGCGCCTTGCGTGTCCGGTCGGCCTCACCCGACCACGCGATGTGGAACAGGGCATCTCCCATGTTCACCACCGGCAATGTGCTCGCTCCTACAATGATGCCGCGCCGCGGGCTGGTGATATCCGTCTGCACGTCCTCGTAAGGGTTCGCTACCCACCCGATCGTCTCGCCTTCGGAGACCGAGTGTCCGATTCCCCGAACAGTCCGGAAAATTCCACCATCGGGGGCGCGCACCCATTTCGAGGCATTGGCGAAGACCGTCTGCTGCGCGCCATCCTTCGTCGGCACGTCGACCCCGTCGGGCAGCTCCAGCATGCCGGAACGCAACATCACATTGGCAATGCCATTGACACCGGCCTCGATTGCGAATTCGTCGAAGCGCAGACCCTCACCGCCCTCGTAGACGAGCACATCGCAGCCCATCTCGCGTGCTGCCCGCCGCAGTGATCCCGAACGCTCCGGACTTTCCAAAACGACCGGCGCACCGAACGCCTCCGCCAAATCGCGGCATCTGGGATGGCGGGCAAAATCGACACGGATCTGCGGCAGGTTCACGCGATGCACCGCAGCCGTATGCAGATCGATCCCGAACTGACAGCGGCGCACCACCTCCTTCAGAAAAAGATGCGCCAAGCGGGCCGCCAGCGACCCTTGCGGCGATCCGGGAAACGCCCGGTTCAGGTCGCGTCGGTCCGGCAGATAGCGCGAGCGGCCGATGAAGCCGTAGGCGTTCACCACCGGGATCGCGAGCAGCGTGCCCGCGATCGCACCGGGCTGCACCGTTTTCAGCACGCGGCGAATGATTTCGACGCCATTGAGTTCGTCGCCGTGGATTGCAGCTGAGACGAACATCGCAGGTCCAGGACGCGAGCCATGCAGCACGTGCACGGGCAGGGTCACCGGCGTGTGGTTCGACAGCTTGGAAATCGGCAGGTCGACCAGCCGGCGCGTTCCCGCTGGAACCGATTCGGTGCCAATTTCAAAAGCTCTGCGCACGGTTTTGCAGCTCGATTCGGTGTTGACGATCCGTCTGTAGCGACCAACCACCATATCAGACGTTCACCTGCCGCGCGCGGGCGACCACCACACATGGTGAGCTTGGGAGCCCCATTGTCCCCTGTTCCGGCTCGTTTCGCGACTTCTCCGAATGGCTGCCTTCTGTCCGGCGCCACAATTTTCGCGTATAGCCCTTGCAAGCCCACGGGCGGGGTCGGGCATCATCGGTTCGAACAACACGGGATCAACACCCATGACACAGTTTCGACGCACGACCGCGCGCGCCCTTCTGGCTGCGGGACTTCTCCTCTGCGCCGCGACCATCGCCACCCCCGCTGTCGCCCAACAGTGTGGCAACGACGCCGCTGGTTTTGACCGTTGGCTCGCCCAATACCGCACCTTCGCCGCCACGCAGGGCATCTCGCAAGCGACGATGGCGTCCGCACTTTCCGGTGTCACCTATGACACCACGGTCATGCGCTTGGATCGCGGGCAGAAGTCGTTCAAGCTGTCGTTCGAGGAGTTTTATGCGCGGCGCGTATCCGACTCCCTGATCCGCCGGGGACGCGAACGTATCCAGCAACACGGCGCCGTGCTGCAACGCGTCGAGCAGCGCTTTGGCGTGCCAGCACCGATTCTCATGGCCATCTGGGGTCTCGAAACGAACTTCGGCGCCGATGGGGGCGGCAAGTTCTCGATCGTGCAATCGATCGCCACGCTGGCCTACGACTGTCGTCGTTCGGAGTTTTTCCGCGAGCACCTGCTGGCCGCCCTACGCATTATCGAGCGCGGCGATATTCCCGCGGCACAAATGCGCGGCGGCTGGGCCGGCGAAATCGGCCCCATGCAGTTCCTGCCAGCATCGTACATGAAGCATGCCGTCGACTTCGACGGCGATGGCCGCAGGGACCTCTTCCGCAGCGTCCCCGATATGTTGGCCTCGACCGCCAATTTCCTCAAGGGCTATGGCTGGCAGGCCGGCAAGCCCTGGGCTGAGGGCACGCCGAACTACGATGTCATTCGCCAGTGGAACAAGGCGGAAGTCTACGTCAAGACGATCGCCACCATGGCCAATCGCATTGCCGAGCGCCCACCGGGCGCCTCGCCGCCCGCACGCCCTCGCGAGCAGCGCGTCGAAGGCGTGCCCACTCCCCGCTGAGCATTCAGCGCGCTTTCTTTCCAGCTTCCCGAATCTGGCTCAGCGTCTGGCGCGGGGTCAGCGCTTCGGGATCGATCTCGAGTTCGATGATGGCGGGCTTGCGCGAGGCCAGCGCCCGCTCGAATGCCGGCTTGAAGTCGGCTGTGCGCGTGACCTTTTCGCCGTGACCGCCGAAGGCGCGGGCATAGGCGGCAAAGTCGGGGTTCATCAAGGTCGTGCCGACGACGCGCTCGGGATACTGTTTCTCCTGGTGGGCGCGAATGGTGCCGTACATGCCGTTGTTGGCGATGATCGTCACGATATCGAGCCCGTACTGGGCGGCCGTCGCCAACTCCTGTCCCGTCATCAGAAAGCAGCCGTCGCCAGCATAGTTGACCACCGTGCGCGTCGGATCGGCGAGTTTGGCGGCGATTGCGGCCGGCAAGCCATAGCCCATGGACCCCGATGTCGGCGCCAGGCAGCTCCGATACCCCTTGTACTGCGTGTACCGGTGCACGAAGCCCGCGTAGTTGCCTGCCCCATTGGTCACGATGCCATTCTCCGGCAGCATATCGGAGACTGTGCGCACAACCTCGGCGAACTGCACCGATCCCGGCGTCACGAGGGGTGACAGGGACGCCAGATAGGCGCCGTGCAACTCCTTCGTCGTCGAGCCCCACGGCTTGGCACGGGGCGCAGGCAGGCTCTCCAGCACATCGGCGAAAGTCGCCGCCGTGGCATTGATCGGCAGGTCGGCGCGGTAGACGGACCCCAACTCGTTGCCCGACGGATGAACGTGCACCAGTGTCTGCTTGGGATTGGGGATATCGATCAGCGTATAGCCCGAGGTCGTCATCTCCCCGAGCCGCGCGCCGACGACGATCAGCAGGTCAGCTGCGCCGATGGCAGCCGCGAGTTTAGCGTCTAGTCCGATGCCCGCATGCCCTGCATAACAGCGATGGCGGTTATCGATGTAGTCCTGAAACCGAAACGCGGCCGCCACCGGCATATCGAACCGATCCGCGAAGGCTTCGACCTGTTTCTGAATTTTGGCCGACCAGCCGGGACCGCCCACGATCATCAGCGGGCGCTGCGCCTTGGCGAGCAACGTCTCCAACGCCGACTGATCGGCGGGACTGGGGGACGGTTCCGCCAGCCGCGCCGGTTTGGCGTCGTCGGCCTCACCCATCGCCGACAGCATATCCTCGGGCAGTCCGAGGACCACCGGACCGGGCCGGCCATTCTTGGCGACGTGGAAAGCGCGGCTCACATACTCGGGGATGCGGTTTGTCGAGCGAATGACGGCAGCCCACTTCACGAACGAGCCGAACAGCGACTTGGTCTCGATTTCCTGGAAGGCCTCGCGATCCTCGTGCTTTTCGCCCGGCAGCCCGAGGAACATGATCATGGGCGTCGAATCCTGCTGTGCGACATGCAGCCCGGCCATGGCGTTGGCGGCTCCCGGCCCGCGCGTCACCATGCAGATGCCGGGCTCACCCGTGACCTTGCCCCAGGCCTCCGCCATCATCGCCGCGCCACCTTCTTGGCGGCAGATCACCGTCTTGATGCGGTTGGAGTCGTGCAACCCATCCAGCGCCGCGAGAAAACTCTCACCTGGAACGGTGAAGGCCGCCGTCGCGCCCTGCGCTTCGAGCTGATCGATCATTATTTTGCCGCCGTGCCGCATCGGATTGCCTCGTGGGGGTGGATGAACGTGCCGCAATGGTTTTAAGCCGGATCGCCGGCCGAGGCCACCTCATGCCGCGCTCGAAGAGCCGCCGCACGTCAGTACAAGCGGCGCCGGTCACGATTTCGTGAGGTCGGTGTAGCTGAGGTCGGCGCAGCTTGAGGGCCCCCTACGTCGCGGCCCAGCCTGTGCTGGGCTGCTTGTTCAAACGGTGAACTCGTCGGTCGAGGTCACGTTGCACCCGAACATCCGCGGAGGACCATTCATGCGAACACATAGCATCGCTGCGGCCATTATTCTTGCCACCACCACCGTGGCGTCAGCACAGCAACCGGCGGCGCCCACCTTTGCCACCACGAAGGTCGAAGGCACCGAGGGCGTCTATGTTTTCCGCTACCAGAACCATCAGGCGATGTTCATCGTCACCCCCGCCGGCGTGATCGCCACGGACCCGATCAGCTATGGCCGCCCGGAAGCTGCAAAAGCCTATCTGGAGGAAATCCAGAAAATCACCAAAGCACCGGTGAAATATCTGATCTACAGCCACCATCACTACCACCACATCGCCGGTGGCAAGGTCTTCAAGGACGCTGGCGCCGTCGTGATCGCCCACTCCAAAGCCAAAGAGCGCTTGTCGACCCTCAAGGGCAAAGACATCGTCCTCCCCGACCGCGTCGTCAGCAACAAGGACGCGATCAAGCTCGGCGGCACCACGCTCGAGTTGCATTACACGGGACGCAACCACTCCGATACGTCGCTGGTCATGTTCCTGCCGAAGGAAAAGATCATCTTCGCCGTGGACTTCAATGCGTTGGGCAACGTTCCCTCACGGTCGGCGATCAACGACTCTTATCCCGTCGAGTGGGAAGCCTCCCTCAAACGGACCTTGGCCCTGGGTTGGGAGCGCATGATCCCCGGCCATCCTGGTCCTGGCGGGCGGCTCGGCACCAAGAAGGACATGGAGCAGCAGCTTGCCTTCATGACCGAGATGTCGGCCGAAGTGAAGAAAGCCTCTGATGCCGGAAAATGCTTCAGCCCGGCCGATACCGAACTCAAACTGCCGACGTACGCCACAATGGCCGGTTACGAACAAAACCTCGCGTGGGTCATCCATCGCTGGTGTGGTTATCGGGGTCGGGGGATCTGAACCGATCACCTCGCGGTCGGCGCTATGGCGCCAAGCATCCGGCGCAGCCGGCGCCGGATGCGTGCCGCGTCCACGGTCTCGCACTCCCATATCGTGAGTACCGTGAATCCCAGGCGCCGCAGCGCTTGCGTCTTGGCACCATCGCGGCGACGGTTGGCCGCAAGCTTTTCCTGCCAGAAGGCGGCGTTGTGCTTGGGCATCGTCGATTTCGCGCATCCCTCGTGCCGATGCCAAAAGCAGCCGTGGACGAAGATGGCCCAGCGATGCGTCTTGTTCGCCAAATCCGGCGTTCCCGGAAGCGTGCGCACATTCAATCGATAGGCGAGACCGATTTCGCGGCATACCGCCGCCACCCGTTTTTCGCCGGGCGTGCCGTGCTGGCGAACCCGCCGCATCAAGGCGCTGCGCGCGCTGTCCGTTGCGAGGTCAGGCATGGCGCCTCCCGAGTCCCCCGCCCATCAGCGGCTCGCAAGCACGAGCGCCCTGGCGTCACGGCGCCGGGGCACGCCGCGCGGGGCAGGCGGTGCAGCAGATCGCATCCGATCCAAATGTCGCGTCACCGCTTCCAGAAAGCCCGGCACGAAGCGCAGCGGCGACGCCGTCGCCCGTGACAAAAACCCCGCCGTCGCCCGCTCGGACAGCAACGTTCCCTCATGCCGCAGAAACGCATGCAGCGGCGGGCGTTCGACCCACACGGGGAACTCTCCGGCCCGCACAATATGCCGTGTGCGACCACCGAACCGCGCCGATCCAGGCCATGCCCCCTGCGTGGTCCACGCCGCGTCGAGGTCGCGATCGTAGTCCCCAGGGTTCGCCAGCCGACCGCCGAGCCACGCGGCCACCGGCACCGTCACGGCGTTGCCGACCAGCGACCAGCGCAAGCGCTCGGCCCCACCCGCCGTCCAATCCTCGGCAAACCCCTGCAAGCGTTCGGCGTCGCGAATGTCGGGCTTGATGATCCGCCCGTCCGGCATGAGGATCGCGGGCGGAGACGGTATGCCGATCGTCGAGCCATTTTTCAGGGTCGGGATCGCATCCGCCGCCCAACCCAGGCCTCGCGTGCCTTCCGTCCAGTAAAACCCGTGGGCGTGCGACGTCAGTGTCGTTAGCGGATCGACTGCCCGGGCATGGTCGGCAAACAGCACACCCTCGGGCGCCACATCGCCACGGCTGGCGACGAAAAACACGCGCCTGCGCCGCTGCGCCAGGAACCCCAAGGAATTGACCGTGCGATAGGCCCACCGATAGCCCCGCTCTTCGAACGCGCGCGCGAGCGTGTGCATGGCCGCCCCGCGTTCGAGTTGCAGCATGAACGAGACGTTCTCGAGGATCACGACGGGGACTTGATGGGCATCGAGCAGCCGGAATACGTGCCCCACCAATCCCGATTTCTGGCCGCCGATGCCGCGCGTCGTGCCCGCTTGCGACAGATCCTGACACGGGAAACCGGCCGTCATCACATCGACGCCCCGCGGCAGGGCCGTCAGTTCGCACACGTCGACCACATTCGGAACTGCGGGAAAGTGGCGCTTCAACACCTCGATAGCCGCAGGCGCGATCTCGCAGGTGAGCACAGTTGCATGGCCTGCGCGGGCAAGCCCGGCCTCCAAGCCTCCGATCCCTGCAAACAGTGCTGCGACCCGCATGCGCCGATTCTCCCCCTCCGCTCGATTGTGCGTCAAAGCCCGACGCTGGGGAAGCGCATCGCCGCGCCCGATCCCCGTCTCATTGACATCGCATCGAGGATTCTTTCGTTCCAAAAGGGTACGCACCCCGACTGAAATTCCAGACGTCAACAAAACATTAATTTAAGGATTCATCAATTAAGCATCGAAGCTTCGAAGATTGGACTCCGAATGAGTTCAGGTTTAAAAACGAGTTGACTTAAGTCGCTATTTACCGAGCCCGGGGGTTTTAAATGGACTTGAAGTCCACGACCGAAAACGCCGGAGTGCCTGGCCGCATAACGCGGGTGGTCGCCTATCTCTGCTTCGGGCTCGCATGCGGCTTGCTGATGACTTCGCTTCTCGGACCGAACACGGCATCGTCCGGAATGTCTACGACGAGTTCTTATTTCGGCAGATAATCGACCATGCCGAAGTTTTGGCATGCGACTTGCGATACGATCTTCATCTCCTCCTCTCTCTCTGCGACCTCGAACCCTCCTCTGGAATGTCCAGAGGAGGGTTTTTTCATTCAGGCCGCAACATTGAAGTCGAGCCGGAAGTTGTGCATTTCCGCCAGCAATTTGACGGCGCGTTCGGCATCTTCCGGCGGCAGTTCCGTGAAGGGGGGGCGCACGTCGGCCCAAACAGGATCCTCGCGGTAGTGCGCGATCAGCGCTTTCAAAACGGGAATCATCGGGAACGACTGCACGGCCTTGCGCAGTGCCGTAATTTCCGCCTGGAGACGGTCGGCATCCGATCCCTGCCAGTTGTCATAGACGTTGCGGATCGCACGTGCCGAGATATTGGCCGTCGCGGAAATACAGCCCGCAGCGCCGTTGCGAAGGCCGTCGAGGAGAAATACTTCCGATCCCGGAAACACTTCGAAACCCGGATTGGCATCCAGAATGGCCTTGGTATTCGACCAATCGCCGGAGCTGTCCTTCAATCCGACCACGATTTTTGGAAACTCGCGCCGCAACCGCTCGATCAACGGCAGCGAGAAGCCGACCTGCGCCACCGGCGGAATATGATAAAGATAGACCTTCAGGCGGTCGTCACCGACTTCCTCGATCACCTCGGCGAAAAAACGAAACAGGCCCTCTTCGCTGGGGTTTTTGTAATAGAACGGCGGCAGCATCAGCACGCCACCGCACCCCAGATCGACCGCCTGCTCGGCCAGCACGATGGCGTCGGCGACAGAGCATGCGCCCGTGCCTGGCATCAACTGACTGGGGCTGATGTCGGCATCGACCAATTCTTCCAACAGCTCCATGCGTTCGTCGAGGCCAAGCGAATTGCCCTCGCTCGTCGTGCCGAACGGGGCCAGCCCTGTGCAGCCGTCCTCCAACAACCACTCACAGTGCTCGACGAACCGGTCGAGATCGGGCGAGCCGTCCTCGCCGAAAGGTGTCACGACCGGCGCTATCACGCCGGAAAAATTCGGTTTTTCCATCATTCCGCGTACCCCAAGTTGTCAGGATTGTTTTTATGGATCGGACAGCGTCGTGAGTGCTTCTGCCTCACGGCATGGGAATTCCCGGTTGCTTGACCGGAACGTCATAGCCGCGCTGCACCGCAGGGCGGGCAGCAATCGCTTTGTACCAGCGCAGCACATTGGGATATTGCTGCATATCGATCGTCTGCCACTCGAAGCGCGAGATCCACGGCCAGATCGAGATGTCGGCAATCGAGTAGTCGCCCGCGACGTACTCCGTCTTTGCGAGTTGCCGGTCGAGGACGCCATAGAGCCGGTGTGCTTCCTTCAAGTAGCGCTCCTCGGCATAGGGCGCCTTGCCCTTGTTGTATTTGACGAAATGATGGACCTGACCCAGCATCGGCCCGACGCCGCCCATCTGCCACATCAGCCACTGCATCGTGTGCCAGCGCGTTTTGGGCTCCTGGCTGCACAGTTTGCCGGTCTTCTCCGCCAGATACAGAACGATCGCCCCAGACTCGAAGAGCGGTAAATCGTTGTCTCGGTCGACGATCGCAGGAATCCGGTTGTTGGGCGAAATCTCCAGGAATTCCGGCTTGAACTGCTCGTCCTTGGAGATGTCCACCGAATGCACGGTGTATGGCAGTCCGACTTCCTCGAGCATGATGGACACCTTGCGCCCATTGGGCGTTGACCAGGTGTAAAGATCGATCATGGACGGCTCCTCGAGGGACAAAGCGGGCTACGGTAAGCGTGCAAAGTACCCTCGCGCGTCGTCGCGAGCAATGGCAGACCCACTTGCACGGCCTGCGATCGTCCATCGGGCCGTGTGACGCCATCGAAGCGATACGCTCCGGGCTTCATCGGGCGCCTATCGACGCGAGTTAGCGTTCACCGAGGAACTCGCGGCGCACCGCAGCCGTATGCGCGCCCAGCACCGGCACCGATCGAGGGGCATCGGGGGTCCCATCCCACCGGGCCGGATAGGCGGGCACGTCGACGGGACCTTGCGGCGAACCCACAGTCATCATGCGCAAATGAGGATGGGCCGCCAGCCCCGCCCAGTCGTTGACCCGACCGAAGGCGATGTCGGCTGCATCGAGCTTGGTAATGGCATCTTCAACATCATGTTCGGCGAACCACGAAGACACGAACCCATCCGTCTCGGGCCGGTTGGCGAGGCGCGCCGGGCTCGTGGCAAAGCGTGGATCGGTGCCCAGTTCAGGCCGGCCCAGCACGTTGGCGGCGAGAGAACGCCACTCGCGATCATTCTGGATCGAAATCAGCACCGGCTGGCCATCCCGCGTCGTGAACACGCCGTAGGGGGCGAGCGAGGTGTGCGACAAGCCAATCCGCTTGGGTGGCGCACCCCATAGGCCCTGCATCAGCGGCACCGCCATCAACTCGGCCATCGTGTCGAACATGGACAGGCGAATATCGGCGCCCTTGCCGGTCACGCCGCGCCGGATCAGCGCCTCGAGGATCGCCTCGTAGGCATGTAGTCCCGTCGACACGTCGACGATCGAGATGCCGACGCGTGACGGTTCGTCGGGCCCACCCGTCACGGACGCGAGCCCGGACTCGGCCTGGATCAGCAGGTCGTAGGCTTTGCGCTCGGCATAGGGGCCGTCGTCGCCGTAGCCCGAAATCGAGCAGGCAATCAGGCGAGGATGCCGCGCCGTCAATGTCTCGACGCCCAGGCCCAGTTTCGCCAGCGCACCGGGTTTCAAGTTCTGCACGAGCACATCCGCCTTGGCGACGAGGGCTTCGAACAGCCGCCGATCCTCCGGCTTCGTCAAATCGACCGCAACCGACTCCTTGCCGCGGTTGAGCCAGACGAAATACACGCTCTCGCCGTTGGCGAAGCTGTCGTAATTGCGCGCGAAATCGCCCTCGGGCCGCTCGATCTTGAGCACCCGCGCTCCCGCATCCGCTAGGCGACGCCCACACAGTGGTGCAGCGACGGCCTGCTCGACCGAGACGACGAGAATGCCATCGAGGGGCTTGGGCATGAGGTGCGTCTCCGGCGCGCTGAAATGCTCGTCGTGGGGATAATGGACCAGCTCGAGATGCGCGTCATCAGGGCCGATGCGCAGCTCTTGCGACTTGCCTGCGTCGCCGTCAAGGTGCGTGCGCCGCCCGAGCCGATTGCTGCCCAATTCGAGCGGCATGCTGGGGCTGGCTGCTGGGGTTCGACGGGAACGCGTGCGTGTGCGGTCCGTCGGGGTGTCGGGTGGGAGTGTGTATCAATGAGTCGGCTGGCGATCGGAGCCGATAAGCTGCGCGCGAACTACGAAGTCGTGGTGGTGGGCTCGGGCTATGGCGGCGGCATCGCGGCGTCGCGTCTGGCGCGTATGGGATTGGACGTCGCCGTCCTCGAACGGGGCCGCGAAATTCTGCCCGGCCAATTTCCGACCGGCGTCATCGCCGCCGAACGCGAAACGCAGATCGCCCTTGCCAGTCACACGTTCGGCTCGCCAACGGCGCTGTTCGACGTGCATGTGGGCACGGGAGCGCATCTGCTGGTCGGCTGCGGATTGGGCGGCACCTCGCTCATCAACGCCAACGTCTGCATTGCTCCGGAACCGCGTGTGCTGACCGATTCCGTTTGGCCCGACGAGATCCGAAAAGACGGTACGTTGAAAGACGGCTTCGCGCGCGCCAAAGCCATGCTCTCTCCCGCGCCGCTGCCGGCCGATGACACGCCGCGCAAGCTCACAGCCCTCGCTGTTTCCGCCGAGGTCCTCGGCGTCAAACCGGGCCGCGCCGACCTCCACATCGCCTTCACCGAACGCGTCAACAGTGCCGGTGTGCGCCAACCGGCCTGCACCCGCTGCGGCGACTGCATGGGCGGCTGCAACGTCGGCGCCAAGACCACCGTGCATTCGACCTGGCTCACCGACGCGGCCAACCACGGCGCCGAGATTTTTACCGAAACGCGCGTGCGCTGGATCGAAGCTCTTCCCGATGGCCGCTGGCGGATCGGCATTCACATCCAAGACGGCACCTTCCGCCGCATGCCCGTGCGCACGGTCATCGCCGAAGCCGTGATTCTGGCCGCCGGCACACTGGGCACCACCGACATTCTCATGCGCTCACGCGAGCGGGGCCTGGCCCTTTCAGACCTGCTCGGTCGGCGCGTCTCCACCAACGGCGACGCCATCTCCCTCGGCTACAACACGCGGCTTCCCGTGGGCAGCGTCGGCATCGGCCATCCGCCGCGCAAAGGTGCGTGGCCTCCCGGACCTGCCGTTGCCGGGCTCCTCGATCTGCGCAACACATCCGCGTTCGAAAACGGCGTCGTCCTTGTCGATGCCACGGTGCAGAGCGCCTACGCGGCCTTTCTCCCGCTCGCCATGGCGGCCGCCGGGATCACCGGCAAAGGCCCCTCGCGCGGCATTCGCGAGACGTTGACGGCGGCGGCGCGCGCCGCCGAAAGCGCGATGGCGGGCGCTTATTCGGGGGCCGTCGACAACACGCAGGTATTCCTCGCCATCGGCCACGATTCCTCTGCGGGCGAGTTCCGATTCGAAAACGACCGCGCGAGCCTCGTGTGGCCACATGCGGCAGACGCGGCCTCTTACAAGGCAATCGACGAGATCGTGGGCAAAGCGGTGGCGGCGACCGGCGGCACTTACGTCCCCAATCCAATGTCCAAATCTTGGCTCGGAGGCAACGTGTTCTCCGTGCACCCACTTGGCGGCGCTGTGACCGGCACCGACTGCACCAGCGGCGTCGTCGACCACAAGGGCCGCGTTTTCAATGCGGGCCCCGGAAAGGGCACCACCGACGTGCACCAGGGCCTCTACATTATGGATGGCTCCGTCATCCCCCGGTCGCTCGGTGTGCATCCCCTCTTGACGATCTCTGCCTTTGCCGAACGCGCCATGATCCACCTCGCCGTCGATATCGGCCGCGACCTCGACATCGAGCCAAAGGCCGGTGTCGCCGAGCGCGCGTTCCACGCCTTGGCCGACGAGCCGCACCTTCCAAACGTCGCGGGGGAACGGTGATGCGCCGGTTTTCGCAAGACCTCGCGTCCCTGGGCCCCAGCACCGACGCCATCGTCATCGGCACCGGCTATGGCGGCGGCGTCGCCGCGTCCCGCCTAGCCCGTATGGGCTACAAAGTCACCGTGCTCGAGCGCGGTCGCGAATTCGTCGCCGGCGAGTTCCCCGATAATCTCGCCGAAGCGCAGCACGAGTTGCAGGTCGGCGGTGCGGACGGACGCGTCGGCCGGCGCAAGGCGCTCTACGACCTGCACATGGGGCCAGATATACACGTCCTCGTCGGATGCGGGCTCGGTGGCACTTCACTGATCAACGCCAACGTGGCGCTGCCGCCCGATCCGCGCGTGTGGGAAGATCCCGTCTGGCCCGCCGACGTGCTCAACGACGGCCTCCTGGAAGTGGGCTTCGACCGTGCCGAGACGATGTTGCGCCCCATCCCCTTTCCGCGCGAACGCCGGCTCGCCAAGTTCGACCGGTTGGAGGAAGCTGCCGCCGCGCTCGGCACCAAGGCGACGCGGGTGCCGATCAACGTCGCGTTCCGCGCCGGCACCAACGCCGCCAACGTCTTTCAACCCGCTTGCACCGCGTGCGGAGACTGTTGTGCGGGCTGCAACGTCGGCGCCAAGTCGACAGTCGACATCACTTACATCGCCGATGCGGTGAACCACGGCGCCCAAGTCTTCACCGAAGTTCGCGTCGATGCCATTCGCAAGGAGAAAGACGGCACCTGGCGCGTTCTCTATCGCGAGGTCGACGACCACCCCAACCCCGACGTGTTCCGCGCCCCTGAGCGGTCCATCACCGCCGGCATCGTGGTGTTGGCGGCGGGAAGCCTCGGCTCAACAGAAATTCTGATGCGCTCGCGCGCCGAACAGGGCCTCGCGCTGGCCGCCCGCCTCGGCCACAGCTTCACCGGCAACGGCGACGTCCTGGCCTTCGGCTACAACCTCGACCGGCCCGTCAACGCCGTCGGCGTCGGCGAACCGCCGCGCGTCGACAGCGCGCCGCCGGGCCCCTGCATCGTCGGCGCCATCGATCTGCGGGCCACTAGCATCGTCAACGACGGTTTCATCATCGAGGAAGGCGTGATTCCTCGCGGTCTGCACTCCGTGTTGCCAGCCCTCTTCGGTCACGGCGCCAAACTGTTTGGAGACATCAGTCGGCTCGACCCGCTGCAAGCCGCGAGCAACCTCGTGAAGGGAGCCGAAAGCACCCTTTTGGGCTCTTATCACGGCGCCATTCACAACACGCAGACGTTCCTGGTCATGGCCCACGACGGCACGGGCGGGCAGATCAAACTCGGCCGGCACGGTGTCGAGGTGGCCTGGCCCCGCGTCGCGCGCGAGGCGATTTTCCGGCGAATTTCGGACACCCTGGCGAAGGCCGTGGCGGCCCAAGGCGGCGTCTATGTCAAGAATCCGTTGCAGACGACGTTCCTCGGCGAAACCCTCGTGTCGGTGCATCCCTTGGGCGGTTGCGGCATGGGCCACGACCGCGCCAGCGGCGTCGTAGACCACAAGTGCAGCGTGTTCGACGGTTCCGGCGCGAACCCCGACAGCGTCCACGACGGCCTCTACGTCACCTGCGGTGCGGCGCTGCCCCGCTCGGTGGGCGTCAATCCGCTACTCACGATTTCTGCGATCGCCGAGAGGGCAATGGTTCACCTCGCCCAGGATCGCGGGCGCACGCTGTCGATTGCGCCGAAAGCCGATGCGAAGTCGTGGTCCGCGGCGCAGCCAGAGGGCGTCAATCGCGATCCGGTTGCAGGCGTTGTCGGGGATATCATCGCGCAGGTCGGCCGGATCGCCGGCAATCCCAGCGCCTCACCGCAGGACACCGCGTCCACTGCTGTCGGCGTGACGTTCACGGAGCGTATGGCGGGCTGGATCGCCCCGGTCGAAGAGTCTCCTGGTCCCGGATTGGACGGTTACATCACCGTGAGCGATGCCGGGCGCACGGCGGGCACGTCGCTCGACATGATCGTCACCGTCAAGGTCCCCGACATCGACGGCTTCATCGCGGACCCCGACCACACCGGCGCGCTCGTCGGCACGATCACCGCACCGGCTCTGTCGGGCGAACCGCTCGACATCTCCGAGGGCGTTTTCAATCTGATGCGGCTCGATCCCGATCGTGTCGAGACTCGTCGGTTCGATTACAAAGCAATTCTCACCTCACGCGAGGGGCGCAAGTTCCGCTTCGCCGGTTTCAAGGTCGTGCACGACGGCCGTCGCGACATCGATCTGTGGACCGACACGTCCACGCTCTATGTGGACGTGGTACAGATCACCGGACCGCCGCTGGTGCCTGCGCAGGGACTGGCGAAATTCGCGGGCAAACTGACGATCGCGCCGACCGACTTCGTCAAGCAGATGACCACCATGTCCGGCACGGGCGGCACCAGCCGACTGGCGCGCGTTGGCGCCGTCGGACGCTTCGGCGCCATGTTCGCCGGCGCACTGTTCGACGTTTACGGCAACATCACCGGCATGCGCGACACCCGCTGGGATCCAACGATCGCGCGCCAGAAGCGCGACCTGCGCGTGCCCCCACCGGATGTGCATTATTTCGACACCAAGGACGGCAAGCGCCTGCGCCTGCTGCGCTACCCCGGTGGCTCGCGCGGCCCCCTCCTCTTCACCCACGGCCTGGGCGTCTCGAGCCGCATCTTCTCGATCGATACGATCGACACCAACCTGCTCGAGTTCATGGTCGCCGCCGGATACGACTGTTGGCTGCTCGATTTTCGCGCCTCGATCGATCTCCCGTACGCACGCGAGGCCGCCACGGCCGACGTCTGCGCCGAGTTCGATTATCAGCCCGCCGTCGATCTCGTCCGCAGCGTCACGCAGCGCGCGAGCGTTCAGGTGATCGCCCACTGCTACGGCGCCACGACGTTCACGATGGCCATGTTGCGCGGCCTCCAAGGCGTGCGCTCGGTCGTCATCTCGCAGGTCTCGACCGATGTCATCGTGCCGGCCTATCCCCAGTTGCTGCTCGCGCACCTGCGCACGCCCTCGATCATGAAAGCGCTCGGCATCGATCACGTCGATGCCCGCGCGCGCCGCACTGCCGGCTTCGGCGAACGCCTCGTCGACGCGTTCATCCGCGTGGCGGTCCCGTTCCAAACGGCCGAGCGGACCAGCAACGCCACATCCAATCGCATCACCGCGCTCTACGGCCAGCTCTATCGTCGCGAACAACTCAACGACGCGACGTTCCGGCATGGCTTGCCCGAGATGTTCGGCGAGGCCAACATCACTGCATTTCAGCATCTCGCCGTCATTTCGCGAGCCAAAAAGATCGTCGATGCCGATGGGCGGGACGCCTACCTACCCCACCTCGAACGCATGGCGATCCCGATCTGCTTTATCCACGGCGCCCAAAACGCCTGCTTCCACCCGCAAGGCACCGAGCGAACCCTCAAACGCCTCGCCCAACGCAACGGCCGCCGCTTCTACACCCGCCACGAAATCCCCGCCTACGGCCATATCGACTGCATCTTCGGCAAGCGCGCGGCGTTCGACGTGTTTCCGCTGTTCCAGCAGCATTTGGATATGACGGCGATGGGGTGAGGCGCTTCCTGCCTGATTTTCCCCCAAGGGTGACTGGCGTCGCCCGTGACACGCACCCTCGCGCCCGCTATCAATGCTCCAAAGACGCCGAACCCGTAACCTTGGAGGGTCGCATGTCCGCTGGTCTGAAGACGTTCGTCGCTGCCGCCGTCGCTGCGTGTCTGTTCGTGGGGGCGGCCGACGCCAAGTCGCTGAAATGGGCGCGCTCGGGCGATGCCTTGACGCTCGATCCGCACGCCCAGAACGAAGGACCGACCATCAACCTCAATCATCACATCTATGAGGCTCTGATCATACGGGATAAGGTCGGCAAGGCTCTGCCGGCGCTCGCCGAAACGTGGGCGTTGACCTCCGATCCGTTAGTTTGGGAATTCAAGCTGCGCAAGGGCGTCAAATTCCACGATGGCACGCCCTTCACCGCCGACGATGTGGTGTTCAGCTACGAGCGCGTGTTGCAGCCGACCTCCGACATGAAGGGGCTGTTGTCATCCGTCGACACCGTGACCAAGGTCGATGACCATACGGTGCGCATCAAGACCAAGGGGCCCAATCCCCTGCTGCCGGCAAACCTCACCGATCTCTTCATCCTGAGCAAGGCGTGGGCCGAGAAGAACAATGCGACGAAAGTCCAGGACTTCAAGAACAAGGAAGAGAATTTCGCTGTCCGCAACGCCAACGGCACCGGCCCGTTCGTTCTCGTCTCGCGCGCACCCGACGTGAAGACAGTGCTCAAGGCCAATGCCGACTACTGGGGCAAGGATCAATACAAGCACGGCATCACCGAAATCGAATACATCGTCATCAAGGCCGACGCGACACGCGTCGCGGCTTTGCTGTCGGGCGAAGTCGATTTCGTGCAGGATTTGCCGGTGCAGGACGTCGAGCGCGTCAAAGGCACGGCGAACTTGAAAGTGGCGATCGGGCCTGAGAACCGCTCGATCTTCCTGGGCATGAACGTCGGCGACAAGGAACTGGCGACCTCCGACGTGAAGGGCAAGAACCCTTTCGCCGATAAACGCGTGCGCCAAGCCATGAACATGGCGGTCAACCGCGAGGCGATCCAGCGCGTCGTCATGCGCGGCCAGTCCGTCCCGACGGGCACCATCGCCCCTCCCGGCGTCAACGGCTGGACGAAGGAGATGGACAAATATCCCGCCGTCGATGTGGCCAAAGCCAAGGCGCTGATGAAGGAAGCGGGTTACGAGAGCGGCTTCTCCGTCAGTTTCCACTGCCCCAACGATCGCTACATCAATGACGAGGCGATCTGTCAGGCCGTCGTCGGCATGCTCGGCCAAATCGGCGTCAAGTCCAACCTCGTGGCGCAGTCAAAGTCGATCCACTTCCCGAAGATCCAGAAGGCGCAGACCGATCTCTATCTGCTCGGTTGGGGCGTGCCGACGTTCGACAGCCACTACATTTTCTCCTTCCTCTATCATACCCGCACCGACAAGATCGGCGGCTGGAACGGCACGAAATTCTCCAATCCAGACGTCGACAAGCTGACCGCCAGCCTCGAAAGCGAGACCGACCTGAAGACGCGGGACGCCACCATCGCCCAGCTCTGGAAGATGCTGCACGACGAGGCGATTTACATCCCGATTCACATTCAGACGCTCGCCTACGGCATGAAGAAAAATGTCAACATCGACGTCGACATCTCCAACTCGCCGAAGATGAAGTTGTCGACGGTGGGGAATTGATTGGGAATGCCCCACGTTCAACAGTGCAGGTGCCTGCCGTCAGCCCGGCACCTTGGCATCACGGAGCGACGGTGTCTGGCTGAAACCAGACACCTACGGCGTCTATGATCGCCTACCTCCTCCGCAGTCTCGTGCAGGCCGCGATCGTGCTGTTGGCCGTCGCTCTGCTCGCGTTCTCGATGTTTCGCTTCGTCGGCGACCCCATCGCCAATCTGGCGGGACAGGAAGCGACCCAGGCCGACCGCGAAGAGCTGCGCAAACATTTGGGTCTGGAGGATTCGATCCTCGTGCAGTTCGGCCGCTTCGTCGGCGGGGCCGTGAGAGGCGAGTTCGGCATCTCCTACAAGCAGGGCCGCAAGGTCTCCGATCTCCTCGCCGAACGCCTTCCCGCGACGCTCGAGCTCGCCCTCCTCTCGACGATCCTCGCCACGGGAGTCGGTATCGCTTTCGGAGTGTACACCGCCATCCGGCGAGACGGCATCCTCGCCAACGCCATCATGGTGATCTCGCTGGTCGGCGTCAGCTTGCCGACATTCATCATCGGCATCGGACTCATTTACCTCTTCGCCGTCGAGTTGAAATGGCTACCATCCTACGGGCGCGGCGACGTCACGTCCTTCGGCTGGTGGACAACGGGCCTGCTGACCGAAAGCGGCCGTCGCTCGCTGGTCTTGCCGGTGCTGACGCTCGGCTTTTTTCAGTTGACGCTGATCATGCGGCTGGTCCGCTCGGAAATGCTGGAAGTGCTGCGCACCGATTTCATCAAGTTCGCGCGCGCGCGCGGCATCGACGAGCGCAAGATCAACTTCCGCCACGCGCTGCGCAACACGCTCATTCCGGTCGTCACGATCGCCGGCCTGCAACTGGGCGGCGTCATCGCCTTCGCCATCGTCACCGAGAGCGTGTTCCAGTGGCCGGGGCTCGGCGCGCTGTTCGTCCAGGCCGTGCAGTTCGTCGATATTCCAGTGATGGCGGCCTATCTGATGTTCGTCGCACTCATCTTCGTCATCACGAACCTGATCGTGGATCTCCTCTATTTCGTCCTCGATCCCCGCCTGCGCAGCGATCGACCAGAAGCGGGGAGATAGCCCATGACCGATGCCCCCCGCACGACCACGCCCCCAGCGACGACAGTCGCTGCAGCCACCGCGCAACCGCCTCCCATGGGTCGCCTCGCGCGCGCCTGGGACTCCGACCTTTTGTGGTCGTTCCGCCATTCGCCGCTGGCGATGGGAGCCGGTGCGGTGACCGCGTTCTTCATGCTGATCGCGCTGTTTGCACCGTGGATTGCGCCGCAGAACGCGTTCGATCCGGCGAGCCTCAATCTGATGGATGGCTTCCTCGAGCCGATGACGCGCGGCGCCGCGGGCAACCTGCATGTGATGGGCACCGACAATCAGGGCCGCGACTTGCTCTCCGCGATCCTCTTCGGCTCGCGCGTGTCGATTATCGTGGGCTTTTTGTCCGTCGCATTTTCGCTGCTGCTCGGCGTGTCGCTCGGGCTGATCGCGGGTTTCGTCGGGGGCCGCACGGACGCGATCATCATGCGCATCGCAGACATCCAGCTTTCGTTCCCGGCCATCCTCATCGCGCTGCTGGTGTTCGGCATCGTGCGCGGTTTCATCCATCCCTCCCAGCACGAACAGTGGGCGTTGGGCGTGCTGATCGTCGCCATCGGGCTGGCCAATTGGGCACGCTATGCCCGCACCGTGCGCGGCTCGACGATGGTCGAAAAGAACAAGGAATACGTGCAGGCCGCCCGCGTCATGGGGCGCTCGTCGTTCGCGATCATGCGCGAGCACGTGCTGCCCAATGTCATGGGACCCATTCTCGTCATCGCCACGATCAATCTGGCGCTGGCCATCATCGAGGAAGCGACGCTGTCATTCCTGGGCGTCGGCGTGCCACCCACGCAACCCTCGCTCGGCACCCTCATTCGCATCGGCCAGCAGTTTCTGTTCTCAGGCGAGTGGTGGATCTTGATGTTTCCCGGGCTGGCGCTCGTTCTCCTGGCGCTGGCGATCAACCTGCTCGGCGATTGGCTGCGCGACGCCCTCAACCCGAAACTCAAATGACCCGATCGAAAGAGCCCATTCTCAGCGTGCGCCACCTCAGGGTCGAGTTTCCGACCCGGCGCGCCACACTCGTGGCCGTCGACGATCTGTCGTTCGACATTGCGGCGGGCGAGGTGCTGGGCGTAGTCGGGGAGTCCGGTGCGGGCAAGTCGGTGACGGGAGCCGCCATCATCCGCCTGCTCGAGCCACCCGGACGCATTGCGGGCGGCGAAGTGCGTCTCGCGGGCCAGCGCATCGACGATTTGGCGTTGCCGCAGTTGCGCGCCATTCGCGGCCGCCGCATCGGCATGGTCTTCCAGGACCCCCTGACCAGCCTCAACCCCGTCTTCCGCATCGGCGAACAACTCGTCGAAACCATAGTGCAGCATCTCGACATGACGGACGCGCAAGCCCGCACCCGCTCCATCGAGCTGCTGGCCGAGGTCGGCATTCCCGCACCCGCCGAGCGCATCGATGCCTATCCCCACCAATTGTCGGGCGGCATGCGCCAGCGCGTGGTGCTGGCGCTGGCGCTCTCCACCAACCCGGAACTGCTCATTGCGGATGAGCCGACGACCGCGCTGGACGTGTCGGTTCAGGCGCAGATCATCGCCTTGATGAAAGGCATGTGCCGGCGGCACGGCACGGCCGTCATGCTGATTACGCACGACATGGGCGTCATCGCCGAAATGGCCGACCGCGTGATGGTCATGTATGCCGGCCGCCAAGCCGAGATCGGCCCCGTGCGTGAGGTGCTGCGATCGCCGCGCCATCCTTATACGCGCGGCCTCATGGGCTCGATCCCAAGTCTCACGGGCACGGCCACGCGCCTCGCGCAAATTCCGGGCTCGATGCCACGGTTGACCGCCATTCCCCCCGGCTGTGCGTTCAATCCCCGCTGCAGCGACGTGTTCGACCGCTGCCGCGTCGAGCGCCCCGAGCCGATCCCCGTGGGCGCGGGCGCCGCCGCCTGCTGGCTCTATGCGCCGAAGACACAGGAGCGGACCCCATGACCGGCGCTCCCCTCGTCGTCGTGGATGGCCTGCATCGCGTGTTCGATGTGTCGAAGCCCTGGCTCGAGCGGGTGTTCGACGGCACGCCGCGCCAGACGCTGACGGCGGTTGCGGGCGTGTCGTTCACGATCGGCAAGCGCGAAACGTTCGCGCTTGTCGGCGAGTCCGGTTCGGGCAAATCCACCGTCGCCAAGGTGGTGGTCGGGCTGCTACCGCCGAGTGCCGGCGACGTCATCATCGATGGCGTCTCGATGTCGGCTCCCGCTCAATCGCGCGAGCGGAAGATGCTCCAGCGTCGCATTCAGATGATCTTCCAAGACCCCTACGCGAGCCTCAACCCCCGCTGGCGCGCCGACCGGATTATTGCGGAGCCGTTGCGCGCGCACGGCCTGATGTCGGACGACCGCCAGATCGACACGCGCGTCGGGGATCTGCTCCGCACCGTGCGCCTCGACCCTGCGGATGGCCGCAAATACCCGCACGAATTCTCGGGCGGGCAGCGCCAGCGCATCGCCATCGCGCGCGCTCTGGCCGCCAATCCCGAATTCATCGTCTGCGACGAGCCGACTTCGGCGCTCGACGTGTCGGTGCAGGCGCAAATTCTCAACCTGATGCGAGATTTGCAGGACGAGCTCGGCCTTACCTACCTGCTGATCAGCCACAATCTCGCCGTCGTGCGCCACATGGCGACGCGCATCGGCGTGCTCTACCTGGGGCGGCTCGTGGAAGTGGCGCCGCCCTCGGAATTGTTCGCCACACCGCGCCATCCCTATACGCGCATGCTGCTCGACGCCGTGCCCGATCTCCTCACCACAGGACGCGAGCGCCGGCCCATCGAAGGCGAAATTCCCAGCCCCATTGCGCCGCCACCGGGCTGCACCTTCCACCCCCGTTGCCCGTTCGCCAACGATCGATGTCGCGCCGAGGTTCCTCAGCCAATCGAGTCCGGGTCGGCAAAAGTCGCATGCCATGGCGTCGAAGAAGGCCGCCTCTGAACGCGCGCGCTGGCATTACCGAAAGATAATCCCGCAGCCGCAATTTCGACATTGCCGCTCCAGAATCCCGACACCGCATCGCCCGACTCTTCGCCCCGCCCACAGACGATTCCCTGTCGGTTCTGGCGATGGAGATTGGCATGTTGTCACGAATGCTCGCCGCAGCAACGCTCGCGGCTCTTGGCCTTGTCGATACGATGACCCCCGTGATGGCCGCCGACGCGGCGGTGCAGATCGAGACAGCGCTCAGCCAACGCATACTCGCTGCCGGCGAGCTGCAACGGCTGCACGTCCGTGTCGGCATCAAAGGCGTGCAGCGCGGCGGCGAGAAAGCACGCGCGCCCATGAACGTCGCCCTGGTCATCGACCGTTCGGGCTCCATGCAGGGCAAGCGGATCGAAGAAGCACGGCGTGCAGCGCAAATGGCGGTCGATCGCCTCTCCTCCAACGATATCGTGTCCGTCGTGAGCTACGACGACCGCGTCGAAGTCGAGGTGCCCGCCACCAAGGCCACCGACCGCGCGGCCATCAAAGAGCGCATCGGCCGCCTGACGCCGCGCGGCTCCACCGCGATCTGGGCCGGTATGCAGGCGGGCGCGGCCGAAGTTCGCAAATTCAAGTCCAGCGACCGCGTGAACCGCATCATTCTGCTGTCGGATGGGCTCGCCAATGTCGGTCCCTCACAGCCCGTGGAATTTGCGGGGTTGGGTCGCCAGCTCGCCAGCGAAGGCATCACGGTATCCACGCTCGGGCTGGGGCTGGGTTACAACGAAGACCTGATGGCGAAACTCGCCTCCGCTGCCGACGGCGCCCATGCCTTCGTTCAGGAGCCAGCCGACATCGCGCAGTTCCTCACCCGCGAGTTCGACGATGCTCTGGGCGTGGTCGCCCAGGATGTCGAGATCATCTTTACTCTGGCGCCGGGCGCCAAGCCCCTGCGCTCCCTCGGCCGCGAGGCAAAGATCGATGGCCAGCGCATCGTCTACAAGGTCGGGCAGATCATCGCCGGGGCCGAGCAGGTCCTGATCGCTGAACTGGAAATGGCTGGCAGTGCGACCGCCGCGACCGGAAAACTGATCTCCGTCGACGTGTCCTACAAAGATGTCACGACGGGCGAAGCCCGCACGCAGTCGAGCGCGCTGTCGGTCACCTTTGGGACGTCCACTGAAGCCACCGCCAGCCTGGATCCGATCGTGGCGCGAGACGTGGGCGTCTTGACCGCCCGTGAACAGCGTCAGGAGGCCGTCAAACTGAGGGATCAGGGCCGCGCGGAAGAGGCCCAGCGCGCGTTCGATGCCAGCGCTCGGTATGTGGAGCAATTACAGCTGAAATTGCCCGAGGCCGCCGCCTACGCCCCACTCCTCGAGGAACGCAGAGCCAGCGAGGCCGGTGCAGCACCTGTTGCCGCCACCCAGGAGGGCTGGAACAAGGCCCGCAAAATCCAGCGCGAGTCGGATGCCAACCGGGCCGGATCGGTTACCAAATACTGACTGGGCCACCCAATTTCATCCTCTGGTGTCGAAGTTGGCCCGATCTTTGCTTTTTCTCAACCAGTTCGCGCAGCGCCGGAACGGACACCGGCGTCTGCCCAGTCGCAAAGGAAAAAGCCATGATGGAGCGCACCGCCGTACTCTTCGCCGCATGTTGGATAGCTCTGGCGATCCTCGGCGACAGCGCCATCGCCAGCTCGCTCGGCAGACTGTCGGAGGTGCTCTGGTTGGTTCCCATCCTTGGTTCGGTGCTCCTGTGGCGGATCTATTGCAGGGACTGATTCGGAGCTCCGATCGCCGCCGAACCGACAATCCCTGGCGACCCGTGCTATTTCCTCGTTGATTGAAAGCGATCCAGCCGGATATATGTGCCACGACCGTTCGACGCGGCCGCTAGATCGTGTCGATCGTCACAGGATCGCTTCGAAGCGGAGTGGACTGGCGGCGGGATTCCGCATTGCCGGTTGCGTCGCGTCTTCTTCGAGCCGATATCCGAGTGCCGCGGGCGTGGCGGAATTGGTAGACGCACTGGTTTTAGGTACCAGCGGCGCAAGTCGTGGGGGTTCGAATCCCTCCGCCCGCACCACCCGTCCCCTGGGGCATGCGTGGCAGGGGGAGGGTCGGCAGGTCTTCGATCGGCCATAGAGTTGTATTTTGGGCGCTCGAGGCGCCGTGTCACGAAGGATGTGAAGGCCAATGCAAGTCTCGGTGACCAACAGTGACGGACTGAAGCGCACGCTGCGTGTCGTGATCGAGCAGGGTGAGCTCGACAAGCGCTTCACGACGCGTCTCGATCAAGTAAAAGATTCTATTCAACTCAAAGGCTTCCGCCGCGGAAAGGTGCCGCCCGCGCACATCAAGAAGCTGTATGGGCGCTCGCTGATGGCCGAAGTCGTCCAGCAGGCCGTCGAGGAGACCAGCCAGCAGGCCATCACGGAGCGGTCCGAGCGTCCAGCCTTCCAGCCGAAGATCGACCTTCCAGAGGACATCGCCGAAGTCGAGCGCGTCATGTCGGGCGCTGCTGATTTGGCCTATTCGATGAGTTTCGAAGTGCTCCCCGCCATCGAACTCGCGGACCTGTCGACCTTGCAGCTCGAGCGCCTGGTTGCCGACGTTCCCGATGACGCCGTCGACAAGACGTTGGCTCAGCTCGCCGAGCGCAACACGGATTTCGTGCCCGAGGATGGCCGTGCGGCCGTCAAAGGCGATCAGCTCACGATCGATTTCGTCGGCAGCATCGACGGCGTCGAATTCGAAGGTGGCAAAGCCGAGGACGTTCCCCTCGTACTCGGTGGTGGCGGCTTCATTCCCGGCTTCGAGGATGGGCTCGAAGGCGCCAAAGCGGGCGACGACAAGGTCGTGACCCCAACGTTCCCCGCCGAGTATCAGGTGGCAACGCTGGCGGGCAAGACGGCGAGCTTCCAGGTCAAAGTGAAAGCCGTGGCGCGGCCCGAGGCGCCGGCCATCGACGACGAGCTGGCCAAAGGTTTCGGCGCTGAAAGCCTCGACGCGCTCAAACAGCGCATTCGCGACCAGATCCAGCAGGAATACACGCAGGTTTCGCGGGCCAAAATGAAGCGCGGGATGCTCGATCTGCTCGACAAAGCGCACACGTTCGAATTGCCGCCGACGCTCGTCGACAATGAGTTCGAGGGCATCTGGGCTCAACTCACCCAGAGCATGGAGCAGGCGAAAAAGACCTTTGCGGACGAAGGCAAGACCGAGGACGACGTGCGCGCAGAATACCGCCGGATCGCCGAACGGCGCGTCCGGCTCGGCTTGGTGCTGGGCGAGATCGGCCAGCAGGCTCAGGTCGAGGTCACTCAAGACGAGCTGCGCAATGCCCTCGTGGAGCAGGCACGCCGTTTCCGCGGCCAGGAAAAAATGGTGTACGAGTACTTCGAGAAAACCCCTGGTGCGGTGTCACAGCTCCGGGCGCCCATATTCGAAGAGAAGGTCGTCGACTATATTGCGTCCAAAGCCAACCCCGTCGACCGTAAGGTGAGCTCGGAAGAGCTGCTGAAGCCGCTCGACGAGGGCGATGTGGCGGGCGCGGAAGGTGCACCGACAGCGCCGACGAGCTGATCCGTTCGACGAATTGCACGAGTTGGAGCCGGGCCGAGGCCAGTTGCCGGCATGCCGGCGTTACGGGATGGACATCATGAACGACCTCAGAAGTTCCTACTGGCCGCAAGTAATCGAGCAAACGGCGCGCGGCGAGAGGTCCTTCGACCTCGCTTCGCGCATGCTCCAGGAACGAATCATCTTCCTGGTCGGCCCGATCGAAGACCTGATGGCCAACTCGATTTGCATGCAGCTGCTCTTTCTCGAGGCCCAGAACCCGAAGAAAGAGATCGCCATGTATATCAACTCGCCGGGCGGGATCGTCACGGCGGGCATGGCCATTTACGATACGATGCAATTTATTCGGTCACCTGTTGCGACACTGTGCATCGGGCAGGCCGCGTCGATGGGGTCCTTGCTGCTGTCGGCTGGCGCCAAAGGCAACCGTTTCGCGCTACCGAATGCGCGCATCATGGTCCACCAACCGTCGGGTGGATTTTCTGGTCAAGCCAGCGATATCGAAAGGCATGCCCTAGATATCATCAAGATGAAGAAGCGGCTGAACGAAGTGTACGTCAAGCACACCGGGCAACCGTACGAGAAAATAGAGAGCACACTGGATCGCGATCATTTCATGACATCTGACGAAGCCAGGGATTTCGGCTTGATAGACCGAGTCTTGAACAAACGAGAAGAGATCGAATCCTTGCTTGGTGGGGATAAGAGCTGACGGCGGCTCTCTCACATCTGAACGTCATAATGGAACCTCAATGCCCGTAGAGGATGCCGCCGCTCCAATCGGCACGAAGTCTGCATTGGTTCCGACACGGCACTGATTGAAAATGAACGCGGTACATATATATTAGCGTGACGCGCTTGCGACACTGGTGACGTAGCCGTGTCACAGCGCTGACTGTAAACGGGCTTGAATGGTCGAGAATGGACATCATGTAATTAATCCAAACTTGATCTGTCAGCCCGTAGCATGCTCAAGTTATGGTTGTGAGACAGGCTCCTGCACTCGCCTGCCTCACAAGCGACGATCGGCACGGTTTAAGCGGTGTTCCGCCGGCATGATTGCACGAATGTCGCGCCGCCCACCGGGGTGTGAGAGATCCGAATGGCTAACGAAAAGAACACCCTGTACTGCTCCTTCTGCGGCAAGAGCCAGCATGAGGTCAGGAAACTTATCGCAGGGCCAACCGTGTTCATCTGTGATGAATGCGTCGAGCTCTGCATGGACATCATCCGCGAGGAGAACAAAAATACCCTCGTGAAATCGCGTGATGGCGTGCCCAGCCCGCAGGAAATCTGCAGTGTTCTGGATTCGTACGTCATCGGTCAGGATTACGCCAAACGCGTCCTGGCGGTCGCGGTGCACAACCATTACAAGCGGCTCAACCACGCCACGAAGAACAACGACGTCGAATTGGCGAAGTCCAATATCCTGCTCGTGGGACCGACGGGTTGCGGCAAGACGCTGCTCGCGCAAACCTTGGCGCGCATCCTCGACGTACCCTTCACGATGGCCGATGCGACGACGTTGACCGAAGCCGGTTACGTCGGTGAGGACGTCGAAAACATCATCCTGAAACTGTTGCAGAACGCCGACTACAACGTCGAGCGGGCGCAGCGCGGCATCGTCTACATCGACGAAGTCGACAAGATCAGCCGCAAGTCCGACAACCCGTCGATCACGCGCGACGTGTCTGGCGAAGGCGTGCAGCAAGCGCTGCTGAAAATCATGGAAGGCACGGTTGCGTCCGTGCCGCCTCAAGGCGGTCGCAAGCATCCCCAGCAGGAGTTCCTGCAGGTCGACACGACGAACATCCTGTTCATCTGCGGTGGCGCTTTCTCCGGGCTCGAGAAAATCATTTCGCGGCGCGGCAAAGGTACATCGATCGGATTCGGCGCGACCGTCATTGGTCCCGACGAGCGCCGCACTGGCGATATCCTGCGCAGCGTCGAGCCGGAAGATTTGCTGAAATTCGGCCTCATTCCGGAATTCATCGGCCGCCTCCCCGTGATTGCGACGCTCGAGGACCTGGACGAGAAGGCGCTCATCCAAATCCTCACCGAGCCCAAGAATGCTTTGATCAAACAGTATCAGCGCTTGTTCGAGATGGAGGATGTGAATCTCACCATCACCCAGGACGCTCTCAAGTCGATTTCTCGCAAGGCCATCGAGCGCCGCACGGGTGCGCGTGGGTTGCGCTCGATCATGGAATCGATCCTGCTCGAGTCCATGTTCGAACTGCCGAGCTTGAAGGGTGTCGAGGAAGTCGTCGTCGGCCCCGAAGTGGTCGAAGGTAACGCCCGTCCTTTGCGCATTTACTCGGAACGCGCCGAAGAAAAAGGTTCGAGCGCCTGATCGCTCGAACGTTTTTACCTCGGTGCCACGCAGCGATGACGTGGCGTGGAGCAATCCCGCGTCATCACGACAGGCTTGCAGAAGCATCGGGTGTAACCATGTTACGTCGCGGCTTCCGGAAAGGTTCCCAGAAATCGCGTCAGACAACTCGAGACAATTGATGCCGTACACCACGTGACGTTCGACAACCGGGACGACGATTCGATAAACCCGGACCCAACGCGCAGCACGGATGGATAAAGTCATGAGCGACAACAACAAGACAGCCGACGACAAGGGTTCGGGCCGCGCGGTCTACCCCGTTCTCCCGCTGCGGGACATCGTGGTGTTCCCTTACATGATCGTCCCGTTGTTCGTTGGCCGCGAAAAATCGATCAACGCGCTGGAAGAAGTGATGCGGGCTGAAAAGCCGATCCTTCTGGCGGCCCAGAAAAATGCAAGCGACGACGACCCCGCTACCGATGCCATTTACGAGGTCGGCACGCTGGCGACTGTCCTGCAGTTGCTGAAGTTACCGGACGGCACCGTCAAGGTGCTGGTGGAAGGGACGTCGCGCGCCCGCATCACCAAGTACACCGGCCATGCCGAATATTTCGAAGCGGAAGTCGAACGCGTCGCCGAAGTGACCGGTAACAAAGACGAGATTGAAGCGCTCGCCCGCTCGGCCGTGTCGCAGTTCGAGAACTATGTGAAGCTGAACAAGAAGATCAGCCAGGAGGTTCTGGGCAAC
>JANOHP010000243.1:0-2278 GCA_031406575.1 Hyphomicrobiales bacterium | reverse complement strand
ATTCAGCATCACATCAGCTCCTGGGTTATCAGAATACGTTCAACTCAGATGTGGTGGGTTTGATCCACTGCCGACGCAGGATCGCTCGGGGCGGCCGCGACTTCTCTGCCCGCCTCGGAGATAGCAGCACCGTGCGAGTTGCGAGCAGTCTCAGCGGCGCCATGAGTAGTGATCATGGCGTGTGCGGGGATGATCGCGGTGGAAATCACCATGTAGATCTCGCAGGGCGCGGTGGTAGGCGCGGTGCTCCCCTCGAGTTTCGAAACCATCCCGATGGGCATGTTGATGGGCATGATCGAAACGACGGTGAATTTTCCGGTGCTCGGAGTGGTCATCGGAATGCCGGTCGTATGTGCTGTCGGCAAAGGCCGGAGAGACCGAAGCGGTCAACATCAATGCAGCGGCAGTTAGGAGATTTTTGGTTGTCGTCATCACTGTGCCTTCCATGAGAAGACCGTCTCGTCGGACGGCTTGATTTTCCAGTCTACGGCATCAAACCTGAATGACGAGGGAACGGCTGCATATCTCCCATTCATGACGCAGCCCTCCCACGCACCCAATGCGCAAGGCGGCCGGCATATGTGGGGGTTGACTCAGAAGCGGCTCCGCACGAGCGTGATTGAACTCGCTCCACAACTAGACGCCCTGCACTCACCGATGCTTCCCATTCGGCTTGAAGGAGGACCTGATGACGCTGCGTAAATTCATCATCGAGCGCGACATCGCCAAGGTTGGTACGTTCGAACGCGATCAACTTCGTGGCGCCGCTCAGAAGTCGAACGAGGTGCTGCGCCAGCTCGGTCCTGATATTCAATGGGTCGAGAGCTTCGTCGCCGGCGACAAGACCTTCTGTGTCTACATGGCCAAAGACGAAGCGATCATCAAAAAGCACGCCGAGCTCAGCGGCTTTCCCGCGACGAAAATCACGGAAGTGCGCAAGATGATCGACCCCACAACCGCCAACGACTGACGAACTACCCTTCCGCTATGCGGGTTGGCATCGATGTGCCGAGCAGGTGGGCCATCATCCCCAGCACTTGGTGAACCGCACCGCACAGGCTACCGAGCCCCAATCGGTCTCGGCCATTCTGAAGCAGCGCATTGCCGAACACCTCGAACGTTAGGGCGTGCACCGCCGTGCCCGAGGCCGCGCTCTATTCGGGCCATTCGCAGCGGGTGGGCTTTGCGGTGACGGCGGCCGAGGCCGGTGCCTCTGCCGATGTGATCGCGCTGGTCACCCGCTCGCTCGAGATGCCGCGCCGCTGTGCGCAGAAGGCGGACCCCGTGCGCCGGCCATTATGCGCCGGACCGGAGTCGGAGCGACCAGCGGCACGCCCTTTTGCCAAACAAACGGCATTTCGGACGAGGCAATACGGACACCGGCGCTATGGCCGCGCGCTTGATTATGTAATTGACGGAACCGGGGTCGAGTTGGCCGCCCTTCGATGTTCGCCAGTCGCGTCCTCGGGCGCGCTGTCACGTTATCAGAGAGCTGCTGACGACTTCGGGCAGCGGCAGGTAGCGCAAGCGCTCGCCCTTGCCCGTGACGGAGAGTTGCACGAGACCATCCGGGCGGGGCAGCACGTCCACTACACGCTGTAGAAGATTGCGCCCACCACAGCCCCGGCAATCAGCACGGCAGCTATTTTAAGGGTATTGACTACGCTCAGCGGGCTTTGCGGTAACGAGTTTTTTGTTTCGGGTGTCACGAGTGCACCTCATGGCTTTTTCGACTTCGCTCAACATGGTTGCATCCGAAGATGTATCGCTCGGGGCTGGCGCCATACCCTCCCCCGTCGCGCGAAGCTTGTCGATCAAGTGCTGACGCCACCGTGCCAGGGTGGCGAGTTTCTGTCCGCAGGTCAGACCGACGTCGGCAAAGAGATCGTGCGGATGGCCGAACACGGCCTCCGGCTCGAACCGTGTTTGGTCGATGGAGATGTGGGAAATCTCACCCATAGCCGTTCTCCTGTCCAATCGAGGGCAACGATTGGTTCGCCGTTGGGTTCCGGCCGTAGGCAGTGCCGGCGCCTTCGCGCAGCTCGAGAAGTCCCGCCTTGTCGCGACGCTCAAGCAGGCCCGTGATCGCAACAGATCAACCGGTGTGAAGGTCGAATGGCGTAAGTCATATGCCGAGCGCGATCCAGCCATGGCCGAGCTTACCCGACGGCTCTACCGGCGTAGCCGGAAGACGGGTAAACGGATGAGCCCTGCCCAAGATCGCGGCTGAGATGGTGGCGCTAGGATACGCGACAGCCACGGGCACGCCGTTCCCAGA
>JANOHP010000236.1:0-7119 GCA_031406575.1 Hyphomicrobiales bacterium | reverse complement strand
CCATCCACCGTCGTGACGACAGCGTCGAGTTGATAAATCCGGTAGACGCGCTCCTCGGTCATCAAAGTGTGCACGATGGGTGTGGGATCGGCGAGCCCCGAGGTTTCCAGCACGACCCGGCGGACGGGTGGGATATCGCCCCAGAGTGACTTCGTATGCAGCTTCTCGAGGGCCTCGACCAGATCGCCACGGACCGCACAGCAAACACACCCGGACGGCAGCAGCACGGTGTCGTCACCCGAGGCCTCGATGAGAGCATCGTCGATACCGACTTCGCCGAATTCGTTGATGATGATCGCCGTGCCGGCCATCGCCGGGTCTTCCAGCAGGCGTTTCAGCAATGTCGTCTTGCCCGAGCCGAGAAAACCGGTCAGGACGGTCATTGGAATAGTCGTACTGGTCATGAGGGGGGCTCTCCGTCGGCCCCGAGGTGGGCCTGATGATGCAGGTGGCTCGGCTCAACCTACTCCGATCGACGCGGGTTTGGGAGGCATGACATGGCGCAAGTGCGGCCAACGAGCCGGAAATCGCAAGATGCGAGCGATTTGGCCGCGCGCCAGGAAGTCATCGATACCGCTCTGGCCATGAGCCGGCGAGGCCTGTCGCCGGGCCGGTCGGGGAATGTCTCGAGGCGCTGGGCCCAGGGCATGCTGATCACACCATCCGGGATGTCCTACGAAACACTTGCACCAGCCGACATCGTTTTTGTCGCAAACGACGAAAGCGTCCCACCCCGCCAGCGCACGCCGTCCAGTGAGTGGCGCTTCCACCTTTCGACTTATGCAGCGCGGCCCGACATGACGGCTATCGTTCACACCCATTCCACGCATGCGACCGTGTTGGCGTGCGCAGGCCGCCCGATACCGGCTTTTCATTACATGGTCGCTGTTGCAGGTGGCCGCGATATTCCTCTGGTATCTTACGCAACTTTCGGGACGAAACGGCTCGCACGTCTCGTTGCCAAGGGCCTCGAGAAGCGCAATGCGTGCCTCATGGCCAATCACGGACAGATTGCCATCGGTACGACTTGCGCCAAGGCTCTGGAACTGGCGGCCGAGGTCGAGACCCTGTCCGAGCAGTTTTGGAAGGTTTTGTGCTTGGGCGACCCGATCGTTCTCGACGCTGCCGAGATGGACGAGGTGCTCGAGCACTTTGCCAGCTATGGGCAGAATGCGCAAAAGTAGGCGGGCTGTCCGCTGTCGCCGTCGTGGACCTCGCCGAAAATGAACGAGGGGCGCCGGCTCTGCAGCCGACACCCCCCGAATAGTTTTCGACATTGGTCGCGCGGGATCGATCAGAAATCCATTCCGCCCATGCCACCCATACCGCCCATTCCACCGCCGCCACCCATCGGGGAACCACCAGCGTCACCCTTGGGTGCGTCGGCGATCATGGCCTCGGTAGTGATCAGCAGGCCAGCCACGGAAGCGGCATCCTGAAGTGCGCAACGCACGACTTTTGCCGGATCGATGACGCCGGAGGCGACGAGGTCGCCATATTGACCGGTTTGCGCATTGTAGCCGAACGCGTACTTGTTGTTGTCGAGGATCTTGCCGACGATGACCGGACCGTCTTCGCCTGCGTTCATGAAGATTTGGCGCGCCGGCGACTGGATTGCCTTGCGGACAATGTTGATGCCGACTTTTTGGTCTTCGTTGTCTGCCTTCACCTTGTCGAGCACCGCGATGGCGCGCAGCAGAGCCACACCGCCGCCCGGAACGACACCTTCTTCGACGGCGGCTCGGGTCGCATGCAACGCGTCATCGACGCGATCTTTGCGCTCCTTCACTTCCGTCTCGGTTGCGCCGCCGACTTTGATGATGGCTACGCCACCGGCGAGTTTGGCCAAGCGCTCCTGCAGTTTTTCGCGGTCGTAGTCCGAAGTCGTCTCTTCGATCTGCGCCTTGATCTGCTTGACGCGGCCTTCGATGTCGACCTTTTTGCCGGAGCCATCGACGATCGTGGTGTTTTCCTTGTCGATCGACACGCGCTTGGCGCGGCCGAGCATGCTGAGATTGACGTTTTCCAGCTTGATGCCGAGATCTTCGCTGATGACGGTACCGCCCGTCAGGATCGCGATGTCCTCGAGCATGGCCTTGCGGCGATCGCCGAAGCCGGGTGCCTTCACCGCAGCAACCTTCAGGCCACCGCGCAGCTTGTTGACGACCAGCGTTGCGAGAGCTTCACCTTCGATTTCTTCGGCGATGATGAGCAGCGGCTTGCCCGACTGCACCACGGCTTCGAGCAAGGGCAGCATCGCCTGCAGGCCCGACAGCTTCTTTTCGTGAATGAGGATGTAGGGTGACTCGAGTTCGACCGTCATCTTTTCGGCATTGGTCACGAAATAGGGAGAAATGTAGCCCCGGTCGAACTGCATGCCTTCGACGACTTCGAGTTCCGTCTCGAAGCTCTTGGCCTCTTCGACGGTGATGACGCCTTCGTTGCCGACCCGCTTCATCGCCTGGGCAATGATCTTGCCGACTTCGGCGTCGCCGTTGGCAGAAATGGTGCCGACCTGAGCGATTTCATCGTTCGAGGTGATTTTCTTCGCCCGCGCCTTGAGTTCGGCGACGACGGCAATCACGGCCTTGTCGACACCACGCTTCAGGTCCATCGGATTGGAGCCGGCGGCCACGGACTTGATGCCTTCCCGGACGATGGCGTGGGCGAGAATGGTCGCTGTCGTCGTGCCGTCTCCGGCGTTGTCAGCCGTCTTCGACGCCACTTCGCGCACCATCTGCGCGCCCATATTCTCGAACTTGTCTTCGAGCTCGATTTCCTTGGCGACGGTCACGCCGTCTTTGGTAATCCGCGGCGCTCCATAGGATTTCTCAAGGACGACGTTGCGACCCTTGGGTCCCAAGGTGATGCGGACGGCATTGGCGAGTATCTCGACGCCGCGCAACATTTTTTCGCGCGCATCGGCTGAAAAGCGGACTTCTTTGGCTGCCATTTCGTGGCTCCTATGATCGGTAGACCGTGATGTCGTGAAGGCGGAATGGGGTGGAGAGGTGGCCGCGACAGGTCTTCAACCGCGCGACCCAATTCAGCGTCAGGCTGCGGCGCGAACGGAGGCCTTGCCTTCGATGATGCCCAGAATGTCACTCTCTTTCATGATGAGCAGGTCCTGGCCATCGATTTTGACCTCGGTGCCCGACCATTTGCCGAAAAGCACTTTGTCGCCTTTTTTGACGACGAGGGCGACGAGGTTACCCCGCTCGTCGCGGGCGCCCGGCCCGACCGAGAGAACTTCCCCCTGGATCGGTTTTTCCTGGGCAGTATCGGGAATGATGATTCCCCCGGCGGTCTTGGTTTCTTCTGCAGTCCGTCGCACGACGACGCGGTCGTGCAGAGGGCGAAACTTCATGGGTCAACCTCTCACTGAAACTCAGATGAATCGAGTGCCGCGTTGTACCGCAAGCGTGCTCGTCAAGCCGGACGATGGGTGCCGCCGAGGCTCCCGTCCAAGCCAAGCGCTATATGCTGGCGGTTGCTAGCAGTGTCAAGTGGTGAGTGCCAATCGTGATCGAATCGACAGACCAATAGCCTTGGCTCGCGGAGAACTTTCTCGATTGGACATCACATTCAGCGCGCTCCCAGCGGGTCCGTTGCCTGAGTCATTTGCCAGACCCCGCGCCATTGAAAAACCCGCGCCGAGGCGCGGGTTCTTGCGAGTTCATAATTCTATTGGATTAGAGCGCGAAATCCTGGATCTTTGCGCCCTTCTTCAACGCAGCGGCGAGCCATTTCGGTTGGCGCCCGCGTCCCGTCCAGGTTTCAACGGGATTGTCCTTGTTGCGATATTTGATCGCCACTTTTCCACCTTTGCCACCGCGCGTCGAGCCGAACAGCTCGTTGACGGAAAAACCGCTCTTTTCAGCCATTTCCACCATACGTTGGCGAACTTCGATCCGCTCGCGTTCCTTGGCGGTATGGATCGCCTTTTTTACGCGTGTGTCCAGATCCATCAAATCTTTCAGGGACATCTTCTCGACGTTTGGTGCGGCCATCAAATGCGTCCTCTAGCTTTGTTCGGAGATCGACGATGATCTTCGATTCCGATGTAACGTTATTGGAATCGAAGTCAGCTGAGTGGTGTGAAAGCTCTCCACTTTCCAACGCCTTCATAATCCCCTCCAGAAAAAATGCAAATGTTTCTGGCGATCCTGATCAGATGACGGAACGATGGTGTCTGCTTTCCGGGCCACAGGGAGCTACGACTGTGAATTGCCTTTTCAACCTCCAGATCCTTTCCAACCTCCCGATCGTGCGGCTGTCAATCTGTTAGCACTTCGGTGATCTGGCTGCTAACTGATTGAAAAAAAGGAACATACTTGTTTTCTCTTGGTTGGCTTGCGGTTACCGTAGCGTCGAATGGATTCGACGTGTGGGGTGCCCCTCTCGAGGAGATCCAAATGCGTGATCGCGACTTTCTTGCTCAACTCTCCGGCTGGAGCCTGACCACGGCCGAAATTCTTTATCGCTTGCCTGATCATCCAAATGTTTTGCAGACGTTCATCTGGCAAGACTACGACTTGCATCCGCGCTTCCCCAAACTGGTTAATTTTTTGGAGTTCTGGGCGACCACCCTCGAGGGTCCGTTATTCACCGTTCGAGTTGCCCATTCCCGCTTGATCCAACCGCGAGAAATGACTTTCGCGCAGGGTTCATTTCGTCTCAACTGACGCCGATGGAGGTGAAGCCTGTGCGCCGGTACAGTCGACGAGTGAGGGTTCTCCGTGTTTCGATAAGATCTTTGGAAGACTGTGGAATTTGTCATTGATCGGGAGCGGAATGGCACGAGCGGTTCAACGTTTGGAGGTCAGCCTGAAGGCATTCATCGTGAATGGAGACAGGGTGCTTTTTGTTAAAGAGCGCGATACCGGGTTTTGGGAATTGCCGGGCGGTCGGATCGACGTCGGAGAGGAGCATCTGGCTCATGCCGACGTTCTGGCTCGGGAAATGACCGAGGAACTGGGCGCTGGAGTGAAAATCGAGTTCGGCGATGCGGCCGTTTCTTGGACCAGAGCGCATCCGGAAGGAGGACCGTGGGTTTTTCTGTTGGCACGGGTGGGTCGGCTGATTTCCGGCGACCCCATGTTATCGCCCGAGCACGAGGCGCTGTTCTGGGCGGCCCGCGAAACCTGGGGCGAGCTGCAATTCCCGCCTCAATCAGGGTATCGTGACGCCATCGGCCGTCTTTGGCGGGCAGCGCGGGTTCGTTAGCGCCGCACTCCCGGCCTGCACCGTTGGCGGCTACTTTGTAACTTCCCCTTGTATGGGGTGCTGGTCAGTCCCACGTCATCTACGCACACGTCGCATAAAGGGCACGCTCACATGCTGAAACCCCTGGAAATATCGTTTCACGGCCTGGAGAGAAGCGAAGCCATCGAGAGCCGCGTTCGTGAAAAGTTCGCGCGGATCGAAAAGCATTTCGACCGCATCACGCATGCACGTGTGTCGATCCAGTCTCCCCGGCGCCGGGCGCCGCTCCCGAAGCTCTTCCACGTCAAGATAGAGATCGGGATTCCGGGCCACAACTCGATCGTGGTGAACTGCGAGCCCGACAATGACGGGGGCCCCAGCGATATTGTCATGGCTCTCAAGGAGGCTTTTGCGGCGGCCAACCGACAAGTCGATGACATCGTGGCGCGAATGGACAAGCCCGCACGGCGGGAGCAGGCGCGCCGCCGTCCTCGCGTGGCCGCAGACGAACAGGCCTGATCGGCTATCCCAAGGTCCATCCGCCGTCGACGAGCATATGCGTGCCGGTCATGAGCGCCGACACATCTGATGCCAAGTAAACGATCGCGCCCATGAGGTCCTCGACTTGGCCGATCCGCCCCAGCTTGATTTTCGCTGTGACGAGGTCGCGGACTTTCTGGTCGCGCAGCATTTCGGCGGCGAGGGGCGTTTCGATAAACGTCGGGCAAACGGTGTTCGAGCGAATCCCGAGAGGCGCGAGTTCAGCTGCAATGCCGCGCGAGAACCCCTCGAGTGCCGCTTTGGTCGCGCAATAGACTGAACGTCCGGGCCCAGTCGTGAATGCCATCTGGGACGAGATATGGATGAGCGATCCTTTCGTCTGAGTCTCCACCATTCGCTTCGCCACGGCCTGGGCAACGACGAAGGCTGCGCGGATATTGAGACCCAAGAGATGGTCCAGATCCTCGAGCTTGAAATCGATGAACGGTTGCGGTCGGTTCCCGCCTGCATTGTTGACCAACACATTGAATGGCTCTTGCGCCGCTACAATCCTGCGCACGGCATCGACGTCGGTAACATCGAGAATAATGGCCTCGCCCGACCCGCCGTTCGCACGGATGGCTGACACCGCTTCATTGATATCCTGTTTCGTGCGTGCGACGAGGACAACGTGGGCGCCGGCATCGGCCAAGGCTGCGGCAGCTGCGAGCCCAATGCCTCGCCCTGCGCCCGTTATGAGCGCGCGCCGACCCTCGAGGCGAAAGGAGGGCGTCTTTGGAAGTTGCATAGCAAGAGTTCCAGTTCCAGTTGGGTTACGAGTGACTGATCTGGTTGAAAGGCTTTAGGCGTGTTCAGTCGAGCCACAGCTTGTAGGCCTCTACGACGCACCGGCGAAAGGGCCAAAATTTTCACCACTCTGGCCGGCCCCTGTTCACCAGTCATGGCCCATTCATTGACCTTCGCTTGGCGGAGCGTCAATAATGAGCCTTGCAGGTAGGGCGATGAGAGACGGCCAACAGACCCAAACGATGCGACGATATCGCAGTTCTGCCAGCAGGCGACGCGGTATCATGGGCGCGGCTGAGCTCAATTGGCAGAGTCGAATACGTCCGGTGGGCTGCGGCAAAGCGGGCCGATCGACCGTGCTCCACTCTTGCGACGAGGAAGTCAGACCCGCCGTTCGTAGGATGGAACGACTGAAACTACGGGAGCCAGCCATGTTTCGGGCGGTGCAGCGGAATTTCGCCGTGTTGCTGGTCGCCGTGTTGCTCATTGCAGCGACGACAATGGTTGGCCCGGCACGTGCGTCTGCCACATCGCCGAGATTTGTGTTTGCCGTGTCCAGCACTTATGACTCCATCGATCCACACGTCGTCGTCGATCAACCCAGGATCGCTGCACGCCTCAATCTTT
>JANOHP010000195.1:0-31180 GCA_031406575.1 Hyphomicrobiales bacterium | reverse complement strand
GGCAACGTGATCGGCGTGATCGTCCTGAAGTTCATCAAAGGCGAGAACACGAGCTATGCGATCAAGTCCAGCATCGCAGCGCGCTTCTTAGAAGCCAACGGTGTGAAGGTCGAGCAACGGTGTGAAGGTCGAGCAACGATCCGCGGGGGCGCCTTCCATGACTGCGCCCGACCTCGCCGACTCCGCCAAGAACTTCTCCGTGTTCATCATCTGCCAAAAGAAAGCGAGCTGACGAGAGTCATCGCCGATCATCCACACGTACAAGTCGACGACGGCCGAAAGTGCCCGCTACGGTTCGTCGACGATCGTGCATGATGTTGGGGGCAGCGTTGGGGGCTGAGTGAGTAAAATCTGTAATCGATTGAAATAAAACGGTTCTTTTCGCTTGATGGCGCCCCGTAGGGGGATCGAACCCCTGTTCCCAACGTGAGAGGCTGGTGTCCTAGGCCACTAGACGAACGGGGCAGCTCGCGCATGCTATAGGTGAGGTGCCGATCGCAGGCAAGCGTCGTCTTGGACCTCTCAGCGACCGCCCAATTCCGCGATTGGCGGCCTCACGGCGCTGCTGTCGTGACACGCACCGTCTGCTCAGTACCGCTGGCAAGATCCATGATCCGAATGCCGGCCCCCGACGGGGCTTCGTAATGAACTGCGAGGCGATCGGCGGTGATTGCGACGTGGCGGACGATGGCGCCGGTCGGAAGCGCCAATGTACGATCCGCGCGCGCCACTGTCGCAGGCGCGTTCGAGGCAGAGGGAGACGGTTGCTGAAAGAGATAAATGATACGGCCAATGACGACGCCAAAGCCGATGATCAGCACCAGCGCCATGGCGACGACGGCCACCTTGAGACCCCGAAACTGGGGTTCAGTGAAAATTTGACCTGGCACTTGCTCGGCGTCTGGCGACGCGGAGTGCGGGTTCAGCATCGCAGTCCCCTCGACTGGCGGGTACGATCGACCACACACACCCCATCCGGGACGACGCGTGCCGACCGAAGGAACTGCGGGTTCACGGGCGCTGGTTCTGGTATAAGGCGCATCCCGTCATCGGTTTGGCCACACGGCCCCGAGGAGTCCTGACGACGCTGCGGTCGAGCCGCGTCACCTTCGGAAGCACACAACATGAGCAATTCCGAAGCGAGTTCGGTCAGCATTCTCGTCAATCCCGAGGAGGCAGGGCTGCGTTTGGATCGCCTGCTCGTCTCGCGCCTCGAGGCCATGTCCCGGACGCGCGTGCAGGCCCTGGTACGAGCCGGGGCAACCAAGCTCGGCGACCGCACGATAGGGGACCCCGGCCACCGGGTCAAACTCGGCGATCACATCGTCATCGAATTGCCCGAACCGGAGGATGCCGAGCCCAAAGCTCAGTCGATCCCGCTGTCGATTGCCTACGAAGACGACCACCTCGTCGTCGTCGACAAGCCTGCCGGTCTCGTCGTGCATCCGTCCTCTGGTCATGCCGACGGCACGTTGGTCAATGCCCTGCTCGCCCATTGCGGCGACAGCCTGTCGGGCATCGGGGGCGTCCGCCGGCCCGGCATCGTGCATCGGCTGGACAAAGACACCAGCGGGTTGCTGGTCGTCGCGAAAACCGATGCCGCACACCGCGGGCTCGCCGCCCAATTTGCCACGAAGGGCCAGGACGGCGCTCTGTCGCGGCGATACCTGGCCCTCGTCTGGGGCGTGCCTGGCCGTCCGGTGGGGCGCATTGACGTTCCGTTGGGCCGTAGCAGCCGTAACCGAACACAGATCGCCATTGCGCACACGGGCGGGCGGGACGCCGTCACGCACTACCGCGTCCTGGAGACATTCAAAGGAACTGACGGCGCGCCCGTAGCGGCGCTCGTGGCTCTGGAGCTGGAAACGGGGCGCACGCATCAAATTCGCGTGCATTTGCAGCACCTTGGCCATCCTGTCATGGCTGATCCCGTCTATGCCGTCGGTTACAAGACCAGTGAGCATCGCCTCACGGATGCCACCCGGGAAGCCTTGGGGGCGATGCCGGGGCAGGCACTCCACGCCGAGGCCTTGAGTTTCGAACATCCCGGCGACGGACGCTCCATCGCGCTCACGTCACCCGTGCCCAAGCCATTCGAAAAACTCATAAAATCATTGCGCAGAGGTGACACGCAAAACGCAGGGACTCGCGCCGCCGGCCCTGCCCGACACAAGCGCACCCAAAAAATTCCTCGCTGAGGGCGACAACGATTTCGGCCGCCACGCGTTGACCCTCCACAGCCGTACCGGGCCGCAGACGGAAAAGGCGCACGCCTCTATTCCGGAGGAAACGACGGGGTCTTGAAACAGTCGGTAACGGTTCCCATCTCGGTCAGCCGTACTGGCAGCCAAGCGAGCTGGGGTAACGAGAACGTAATTTGTGACACTCGTTCAGAAACGTTAGGATACGACGATCACGACTGCGGTGTCTGCCGTGGGATGTAGATGGACATGAGGGAGCAGCTTGCAAGCCCCGTCGGGCCAAAAACAAGCTGAAACGGGAAATGGCAACTAAAGCTCTGCCTTCGATTGCCAGTGGTTCAGGTGGACTGACACGCTATCTGGAAGAAATTCGCCGGTTTCCCCTGTTGGAACCCGGTGAGGAGTACATGCTGGCCAAACGCTGGCAGCAACACCAAGACTCCGAGGCAGCCCAAAAGCTCGTCACGTCCCATCTTCGTCTGGTCGCGCGTATTGCCATGGGCTATCGCGGCTATGGCTTGCCGATCGGCGAAGTCATTTCCGAAGGCAACGTCGGCTTGATGCAGGCCGTGAAGCGCTTCGACGCCGAAAAAGGATTTCGCTTGGCGACTTACGCCATGTGGTGGATCCGCGCCTCGATTCAGGAATACATCCTGCGCTCGTGGAGCCTCGTCAAAATTGGCACGACGGCATCCCAGAAGAAGCTGTTTTTCAACCTGCGCCGTCTCAAGGGTCAAATTCAGGCGCTCGAGGAGGGCGACCTCAACGCGGACCACGTCAAGCTGATCGCGAAGAAACTCGGCGTACCCGAGGAAGACGTGATTTCGATGAACCGACGCCTGTCGGGTGATGCGCCCCTCAATGCGCCCATCCGTGCCGACGCGGAGGGTGGCGAATGGCAGGATTGGCTGGTCGATGAGACGCCCAGTCAGGAAGAGCAACTGGCCGAAAGCGAAGAACTGCAAAAGCGGCGCGCCTATCTCAAGTCCGCCATGAGCGCCCTCAACGATCGCGAGAAGCGCGTGTTCGAAGCCCGTCGCTTGCAAGACGATCCGTCCACGCTGGAAGCGCTCTCGACGGAGTTTGGCGTATCGCGTGAGCGTATTCGCCAAATCGAAGTTCGTGCCTTTGAGAAAGTGCAGAAGGCCGTTCAAAAATCATCACACGCCGACACGCCCGCCGGCTTGTAAGGAGAGCGCAACCGCCACCACCCCGACGACACATCGCGGTGGTGGCCGCTCGATCCTCAAAACTTTTTGCTGCGACCCCGCACGGGCCCTTCGTCTGGCGTTTCGCGCCCCGAGACAGAGCCGACCAAATGGTTCAGGGCTTCCACAAATTCGCTTCTCTTCATCATCGGCATCATTTTCAGCATGCGGTCTTCGACCCGGCTGACGGCGGGTTGTGCCGACTTGAGGGCCGACTGACCAGCTGCCGTCAGGCGCACGTCGTAGGCGCGCGCATCGATCTTCGAGCGTTTCCGCGCCAAAAGACCTCGCTCCACCAACCGACGCACGATATCGGCCAATGTCGATCGATCGACTCCGGTCGCCTCCACGATCTCGGTTTGGCTGGCTGTTTGCTTCTGCGCGAGCACGCAGAGGACCGCGAACTGACGCGGCGTCAGCGACGAGTTCGCGATCTCTTTCGCGAATAAATCATCAGCGACCTGACCAGCTCGGTGCAAAAGATGCAGAACCGAGCTGTCGAGGGGGGGTCTATTGGCGACTTGCATACCTTGAACTCCTGGAAAAACATCAGCAACCGTCAACGAGTCGAGCTGCAGCAGATTGCGGTTTCGCGCGTGCGTGCGGTCCAACAGAAGCTTCGCGGCAGCCTGTCTACCGCCATCGGACCGAACCTTCTTGACCCGCAGCACACGATTCTTGCCTTTGCACGACCGTCCATAAGGCGCGCTTCGCTCAAGCGATCGATCCGCGGCGCTATTTCAGCCGTATGCGCAACAACGAGCCACATGGCCGAAAACCGTCGATCGAACAGAGGTTTTTCAACGCATCCTCCGTGATCGTCAGTTCCGATGCGGGCATACGATCGGTGATCTTGGCGAATCTCGTGCAGATCCTGAACGCTCGTGCCGGTACGGCCACGTCGACTTCTCGGTCATGTGGGGATCGATCCGCGCCATGCCAACGATTGGACAGCGATATTTCACTCGATCTGGTCACCCATCTCCTCGAATCGTGCGGCACGATCGATCGGCGACGACAGCCTGGGTTGCTGAACCGGCTCGGGGCTCACTCGGCGATCAGATAGCGTGAGCGTGAAAAGAACTCGCGCCGGATCATGACGAGGATGACCCACGTCGTCCCCGCGACGAGCGCCAACGGATGGAAGAACCAAGTCATCGCTGCCACCGCATAGTAAAAAGACCGGAGCCCGCCATTGGCGTGCTCGGCGGCGATGCCGATGAGGCGCGCGGTGCGAAGCGCGTGGCGTTCGCAGGCGTCCGTGTTGGCGTCGTCGAGAAGCGGGGTCGAGCCGATCATGATCGCAGCATAGTGCGACAGTCGGAACGCCCAGGCGAACTTGAAGAAGGCATAGACGAAGATGCCAATCAGCAGGAGCAACTTCAACTCGAAGAGCACCGGCGAGGCTTTCGCCACATGCGGAATCTGCTCGAGAAGCGCCTGCACCTTCTCGCCTGAACCCATCATGGCCGTCAGACCGCCGACAATCAGTGCCGAGGTCGAGGCAAAAAACGCGTTGCCCTGACTGAGCCCTCCGAGCAGATGCGCATCGACAATCCGCTGATCTCGCGTCGCCATGTTGCGCATCCAGCGCTCGCGCTGCACCTGCACCGCACCCACGATCGACCGCCGCTCCAGGGACGGCGATCCGGTAATGATTTGATAGCCGACGACGCTGGCCACGAAATAGGCGAACGCGAGGATGTCGGGATTGGCGTGCAGAAGGGTGTTCACGGGGTCAATCGATCCTGATTCTCGATTCGCTTGCGGCGTCCTCATTCTACGCCAGAACACAACCAGTGCAGAGTGCAGAACGCCATGATCCAAGTCCATCGATCACGGGCGCTGCACACGCAGCACGCTCCCTTACTTGCACCTGAATGCGTGGGCTGGCATGGTTCCCGGCGAATTCGACGGCGCATGAGGGGACGGCAATGGAACTGGGTCGGCTCGGAGTTTGGTCATCGTTCGACTCGTTGACGGCAGTCGCCGGGCGCGATTTGGCGCAGCGTCTCGAATCACTCGGCTATCGCACCTTATGGATGCCCGAAAGCCGTGGCCGCAACGTGCTGGTCAACTCCGCCTATCTGCTCGCCAGCACGACGACGCTCAATATCGCCACCGGCATTGCCAACATCTACGCCCGCGATGCGATGGCGATGGCCAACGCCCAGCGTGGCCTCGCCGAACAATCCGGTGGACGGTTTCTGTTGGGTCTGGGGGTCTCGCATCTGCCGATGGTGAAGGGTCTGCGCGGACACGACTACGGCAAACCGGTCGCCACCATGCGTGACTATCTCGCAGCCATGACAGCCGCCCCCTATGGCGCACCACCGCCGGCCCAGACGCCCAAGACCGTGCTGGCCGCCCTCGGGCCCAAGATGCTCGAGCTGGCACGCGACGCGGCAGACGGCGCACATCCCTACAACGTGACGCCCGAACATACCGCCGATGCGCGGCGCATCCTGGGTCCGGGCAAATTACTCTGCCCCGAAATCATGGTGCTCCTGGAAACCGAACCGACCAAGGCGCGGGCCGTGGCGCGCGAAAATCTCGCGCACTACTTTTCCCTGGTGAACTACGTCAATAACTGGCGTCGCCTGGGCTTTGGTGATGCGGATTTCGCCGGCAATGGGTCCGACCGCTTGATCGACGCGCTCATCGTATGGGGTGACGAGAGTGTCATTCGCCGTCGCATCCAAGACCATTGGGACGCGGGCGCCGACCACGTCTGCATTCAACCGCTGAACCCTGCTGGGGGTCGCGCACCCGATCTGCGGGTACTCGAGCTTCTGGCGCCCAACAAGGGGTGAGCGCGGATTGCCTCGCGCCGACCTGCACAAACCCCGTGCTGCCGCATCCCGGAGGACGACAGATGAGCACTTCCACTTCGACAAACGGTTCTGCCCACAAGGTGGCGCCCTACGCCACACGGCTGGCGGAAAAGATCTGCGCGTTTCGCGAAGGCGACCTCACCCCCAAGGCCCTGAAGCAAGCGCGCACCGCCATCATCGATACGATCGCGTGCACGCTGTCGGGCGTACCGGAAGCGTGCACGACCATTCTGTTGAATACACCCGGCGTCGCCGAGTCACCGGGCGCTTCGCTGATCTTCGGCACCAGCCGGCGCACCAGCGCGCTCGATGCCGCGTTGATCAACGGCACGGCTTCACATGCCCTCGACTACGACGACGTTTCGGGCACCCTGGGCGGGCACCACTCCGTGCCCGTGACGGCGCCGATCTTCGCCCTGGGCGAACAGGTGGGAGCAACGGGCCGGCAGATCATCGCAGCGTACGTCATCGGCGTTGAAACCGAGGTGCGGCTCGCACGCGCCGTCAATTTCCACCACTACGACAAAGGCTGGCATCCCACCGCCACGCTGGGTGTGTTCGGCGCGGCGGCGGCGTCTGCGTGGCTGCTGAAGCTGGACGTGGACAGAACGGCAAAAGCGCTGGCGCTGGCAGCATCGTTCGCGTCTGGCATCAAGGCCAACTTCGGCACCATGACGAAGCCGATGCACGTTGGCCAATGCGCCCGCAACGGCTTGTTTGCGGCGCTGATCGCCGAGCGTGGTTTCGACTCCAACCCCGCCGCCTTCGAGCACAAGCAGGGCTGGTTTCGCGTCTACAACGGCGAGGGCACCTACTTCCCCGAAAAGATCTTCGAGAATTGGGGCAACCCTTGGGAAATCGAAACATCGGAGAACGGCCTGAAGCAGTTCCCCTGCTGCGGCTCGACGCATCCCGCCATCACCATGGCCTTGAGGCTGCGAAGTGAAGAAAATCTCGACGCCAGCTCGATTGCCGCCATCGAAATCCTGTCACATCGCCGCCGGCTGCCCCACACCGACAATCCCGATCCGCGCACCCCGCTGCAGGCCAAGTTTTCGGTGCAGTATTGCACCGCCCGCGCGCTCGTCGACGGCGCCGTGCGCATTCGCGATTTCGAGGATGGCGCCGTGATGGAAGACCGCGTGCGCCGCGTGCTGCCGATCATCACGACGCAACCCCATCCCGACATGCCCGAGGACAGCCCCAACCAATTCGGCGCCGAGGTGATCGTGACGACGAAGGACGGCCGCCGCCTCGCGCGCCGCATCGATCATCTGGTGTGCCGTGGCGGTGATTACCCGATGACCGACGACGAGCTGTTCGAAAAGTTCGAGGATTGCGCGCACCGTGCGCTCGCGCACGATCAGATCATGCCGCTGTATGAACGCCTGGAAACGCTCGAGATGGCCGCTGATATTCGCCAGGTGACAGCGCTGCTCGAGCCGCGCGTCCTACCGGCCGAATTGGCGCGCCGCATGGCCGAAGGCAAGGCGCGCGTCGCAAGCAGCCAAGCTGAGACGACCTTCGTGCCTTGATTGAGTGGTAGCCGGTGGGTCGGTCGACGCGTGAGGCAAACGGCAAGGCCATCGTTCATCGATGGCCTTGCCGGCCCGGATCGCTCAGAACAGCCCGTCGATCTGGCCTTTTTCGTTGAAGCGGATGAACTCCGCTGAGGGGGCCTTGGGTAGGCCTGGCATGGTCATGATCTCACCGCAGATGGCCACGATGAAGCCCGCGCCTGCCGAGAGGCGAACCTCGCGCACGGGAATCGTGTGGCCGGTCGGCGCGCCGCGCTGGTTGGGGTCGGTGGTGAACGAGTACTGCGTCTTGGCGATGCAGATCGGCAGTTTGCCGTAACCCATCTCTTCCCAGGTCTTGAGCTGATCGCGGATCGATTTGTCGGCGGACACCTCGCCCGCGCGGTAAATCTTCTTGGCGATGGCCTCGATCTTTTCGAACAGCGGCATGTCGTCGGGATAAATCGGCGCGTACTTGGCGACGCCGCTGTCGGCGATCTCGGCGACGCGCTTGGCCATCGCCGCGATGCCCTTGCCGCCTTCCGCCCAATGCTTATTGAGGAAGCACTCGGCGGCGCCGAGGCCCTTGACGTAATCCATCACCACCGCGACTTCGGCGTCCGTATCGGAGATGAAGTGGTTGATGCCGACGACGGCCGGCACGCCGAACGATGTCACGTTCTCGATGTGGCGGCCGAGGTTGGCGAGGCCCTTCTTGACGGCCTCGACGTTCTCTTTGCCCAAATCCTCTTTCTTGACGCCGCCATTCATTTTCAGCGCGCGCACGGTGGCGACGATGACGGCCACATCCGGTTTGAGCCCCGCTTTGCGGCATTTGATGTCGAAGAACTTCTCCGCACCCAGATCGGCACCGAAGCCGGCTTCGGTCACCACGTAGTCGGCGAGTTTCAGCGCGGCCTTGGTCGCGACCACCGAGTTGCATCCGTGCGCGATGTTGGCGAAGGGGCCGCCGTGGATCAGCGCCGGGCTGTTTTCCAGCGTCTGCACGAGGTTGGGCTGCATGGCCTGAGAGAGCAACACGGTCATGGCGCCGTCTGCTTTTATATCGCGCGCATAGACGGGCGTGCGATCGCGACGGTAGGCGATGATGATGTCACCCAGCCGCTGTTCGAGGTCCTTGATGTCGTTGGCGAGGCACAGAATCGCCATCACTTCGGAGGCGACCGTAATGTCGAAACCGCTCTCGCGTGGGAAGCCGTTGGCAACACCGCCCAGCGACACCACGACCTCGCGCAGCGCGCGATCATTCATGTCCATGACCCGACGCCAGACGACGCGGCGTGTGTCGATGCCCTGGGCATTGCCCCAGTAGATGTGATTGTCGATCATCGCCGACAGCAGGTTGTGCGCCGATGTGATCGCGTGGAAATCGCCGGTGAAGTGAAGATTGATGTCTTCCATCGGCACGACTTGAGCATAGCCGCCGCCCGCCGCGCCGCCTTTGACGCCGAAGCAGGGTCCGAGCGATGGTTCGCGCAGGCAGATCGCGGCTTTCTTGCCGATGTGGTTCAAGCCATCGCCCAGACCGACCGTGGTCGTCGTCTTGCCTTCGCCGGCCGGTGTCGGGTTGATCGCCGTGACCAGGATCAGCTTGCCGTCTTTCTTACCTTCGATGGACTTGATGAATTCGGCCGAGATCTTCGCCTTGTCGTGGCCGAAGGGCAGCAGGTGCTCGTTGGGAATGCCGAGCTTGGCGCCGATCTCCTGGATCGGTTTTTTTTTTGCTTCCCGTGCGATTTCGATATCGGAGCCGACTGCCACTTTTTTTCCTCCAGATGATGATTTGGCGGGCTCTGCCGCTTTCGGCGCGGGAGCCTCGAATTTCGAGCCGACGGTCACGTCGGCCGCTTTCGCCCACTCGGCAGCGGCAATCTTCTGGCCGCCGCCGGCGCGCACGCGTTTGATCAGGATGCGACCGCCTTTGGCAGCGACCGTGACGCCATCGGCCCCGATCGCCACGACTTCGCCGGGCGCACCACCACCGTCGACACGCGCGCTGTCGAAGATGTCGACCTTCTGGCCCTTGATCGTGCCCCAGGCGCCAGGCGCGGGGTTGGCGGCGCGAATGGCGTTGTAGACGTCGGCGGCGGACTTCGTCCAATCGAGTTCGACGATATCCTTTTTGTACCAGCTCTCGTCGGAGCCCTTCTTGGGATCCGCCTTCAAGCCCTGATCGATCTTCGGCGCCTTGCCGGCTTTGACGAGATCGAGGCTCTCCATCATGGCGTCGACGCCGATCGGGAAGAGCTTCTTGAAGTAGATGTCGCCCAGCGTTTCATCCGGGCCGATATCGACCGTCTTCTGCATGAGGATCGGGCCTTCATCGAGCCCTTCGTCGGGCCAGAAGATGGTGAGACCCGTCTTCGTCTTGCCCATGGCGATCGGCCAGTTGATCGAGGATGGGCCGCGGTGATCGGGCAGCAGCGAGGGGTGATACTGGAACGTGCCAAGCTTGGGCGCGTCGAGCACCGGCTGAGGCACGAAGAGGAGGACATACGCCATCATGCAGATGTCGGCGTCGAAGCTCTGCATGAGTGTCAGCGCCTCGGGCGTCTTCCAGCTTTTCGGCTGATGTACCGGCAGACCCTTTTCCAGGGCGAGCGTCTTCAGCGGATCCTCGGGCCGCCCGGCCTTGTCGGGCGCACAGCAGACGGCAATGACAGTCTCGCCTCGTGCGAGCAGCTTTTCGAGCACCGCCTTACCGAAGGCGTCCTGTCCGTGAACCACGATACGCATGCTGGTTTCCTTCCCGAATGCCGGTCGAGCCGACTTTGTCTGTTGCCGATCGCAGCGCTCAAAATTTGATGCGCTTGTATATCTGGTCCATTGTCAGAGTTTGCGAGATGCTTTCGAATGTCACAGAAGCGCCGGGCCCGAAGTGCTCCAATTGCCAGCCAGTCCGTCGCCGATAAAGTTCCACCGAAGGTATACCCTGCTCGACGAGCGCGTACTCCGAAAGCATCGGAAGTCCGACATACGCCGAAAACTTTTCGTAGCGATCGGTGCGCTCCGTCGACGGCGATATGATTTCGATGATCAGGACGGCATCGCGTCGCACATAATCGTCAGCTGACTCGCTCGCACAGGATACGAAGATATCAGGATAGTAAAATCGAACGTCTTCGCCCTGATCAACCCGAAGTTTCATGTCACCATCGAAGACGCGGCACGGTTCTTCGATCGAAGCATGCAGGGGACTAGCGATGTTGAGCTTCACGGTGTTGTGCCGCTCGCTGGCGCCTGCCATCGCGAATATGCGACCGTCTACGAACTCGTGTCGTAGCGATCCGTCATTTTCACCGGCGAGATACGCGTCGATCGCTATCCGCTCCGAGATCGACTTTGCTTGCGCCATACGACCACCACGTGCTGCGACATCGATTGCTTTCCACACTCTAACGTTCTCTCCGCCGTTCTGGAGAGACAATTTCATTCCGCAGCCGACTTCTTGGCTGGTGGCTCCGTCGCCCCCGAAGCCTTGATGGCGGCGATCTCTTCTGCGGTGAATTTCAGTACGTCGCGCAGCACTTCGTCGGTGTGCTCGCCCAGGAGTGGCGAGCGCTCGACCACGGTGGGGCTCGCCGACAGCTTGATGGGGTTGCCGACCGATAGGTATTTTCCGCGTTTGGGATGATCGACCTCCACGACCGTGCCGGTGGCCCGGAGCGAGGGATCCTCGGCCAACTCCTTCATCGACAGGATTGGGCCGCACGGAATATCGAACTCATTGAGAATGTTCATCGCCTCGAACTTGGTCTTGGTCATCGTCCACTGCTCGATGCGCGCGAAGATGGCGTTGAGCTTGGGCAGGCGCGCCTTGGGGGTCGCGTACTCTGGATCGGTTTTCCAGTCGGGTTCGCCGATGGTGTCGCAGATCGGGGCCCATACGGGCGCTTGCGTGATGAAATAGATGTAGGCGTTGGGGTCGGTCTCCCAACCCTTGCACTTCAAGATGCGGCCGGGTTGACCGCCGCCAGAGTCATTGCCCGCGCGCGGCACCGCATCACCGAAGGGGATGCCCTCGCCGTACTGGCTGTATTCGGTGAGGGGACCGTGGGCGAGCCGTTGCTGGTCGCGCAGTTTCACACGCGCCAGATTGAGGACGCCATCCTGCATGGCGCAGGTGACCTTCTGGCCGATGCCGGTGGTCTTGCGCTGGTAGAGTGCAGCGACGATGCCGAGTGCGAGATGCAGCCCCGTGCCGCTGTCGCCGATCTGCGCGCCCGTCACGAGCGGCGGGCCATCACGGAATCCGGTGGTGGACGCCGAGCCACCGGTGCATTGGGCGACGTTCTCGTAGACCTTGCAATCCTCGTAGGGTCCAGGGCCGAAGCCCTTTACGGAAGCGACGATCATCTTGGAGTTCAGCGCGTGAATGCGCTCCCACGTGAAGCCCATGCGATCGAGCACGCCGGGGCCGAAATTCTCCACGAGCACGTCGCACGACGTGATGAGACGCTCGAGCACCTCTTTGCCCTTGGCGTTCTTGGTGTCGAGCGTAATCGAGCGTTTGTTGTGGTTCAGCATCGTGAAATAGAGGCTATCGACGTTCGGCACGTCCTGGAGCTGTCCGCGCGTGATGTCACCGGCGCCCGGACGCTCGACTTTGATCACGTCGGCGCCGAACCAAGCGAGAAGCTGCGTGCACGTGGGGCCTGACTGGACGTGCGTGAAATCCAGGATGCGGACGCCGGATAGGGCTTGAGTCATTTTCGAATCACTCCATGTTTCATTTGGGCGGGCGGGACGCCTGGCAGGCCCGGGTCAAAACGTGACCCGCTGGTAGAACGTCGCCACGGGAAGCGTCAGCTGGATGCTCTCCAACGTCACCTGATCTGCCAGGCCGAAGTGTTCGGACTGCCAGCCTGTCCGTCTCCGGAACACCTCGACTCGTGGGGTCACTTGTTGAATGAGGACGTATTCCAGCAGCGACGGCAGCAGGCGATAGGTCGCAAACTTCTCTCCCCGGTCATAACCCTCGGTGCTGTCGGATGCGACCTCGACCACGAGTAGCGGCAGAGAATTGAACTGCTCGTCATTGTCGAGATCGGAGCAACTGACGTGCGTATCGGGATAGTAGTATCGCTCGGTCGTGCTTTCCTGAACGTGCACCTTCATATCCGAGCTGAATACGACACACGGGGGTCGAACGCGCGACAGCAAAGCCCCGAACACGTCCCCTGATATGAGATTGTGACGTCGGCTGGCGCCTGCCATCGCATAGACGATGCCGTCCACAAACTCGTGCTTGCACGAGGCATCGCGCTCGAGCTCGAGGTATTCTTTCGCGGTCATCCGCGGCAGGTTCAGCGCTGGTTCGGCCATGATACGGCTCACGCTTTCTTCTTCACCGCGCTCTGCGGGTTGAGATTGCCGATGCGGCCCGACTCGGTGCCGGCTTTCTCGTCGATGATGGCGTTGATGAGTGTGGGCTTGCCCGAGTCGATAGCCGCGGTGACGGCGCGGCCGAGTTCATCGGGCGACGTGACGCGCAAGCCCACGCCGCCGAAGGCCTGGGCCATCATCTCATAGTGTGAATCCTTGACGAAGGTGGTCCATGCGGGATCGCTGCCGCCGGGATTGGTGTCCGTGCCGCGATAGATGCCGTTGTTGTTGAAGACGACGACGCAGATCGGCAGCTCGTAGCGGCAGACCGTCTCGATCTCCATGCCGGAGAAGCCGAAGGCGCTGTCACCGCAAACGGCCAGCACCGGCTTGCCCGTTTCGATCGCGGCGGCCACCGAGTAGCCCATGCCGATACCCATGATGCCCCAGGTGCCGACGTCGAGGCGCTTGCGGGGTTCATAGATGTCGATGATCGAGCGCGCGAAGTCGAGCGTGTTGGCGCCCTCGTTGACGAGGATCGTGTCGGGCTTGGCTTTGATGACGTTGCGCAGCGCGCCGAGTGCGCCGTGATAATCCATCGGCACGTTGTTGTTCTGCAGGCGCGGCGCCATTTTCGCGATGTTGTCGATGCATTTCTCGCGAATGGTGCCGGTCCACGCGGTCGGCGGTTTCTGCCAGCCCTCGCCCATGGCCTTCAGCAGGGCCGTCACGGTCGAGGCAATATCGCCGACGACGGGGGCGGCGATCTCGATGTTGGAATCCATCTCGCGCGGATCGATATCGACGTGGATGAATTTTTGCGTGCCGGCCGGCCCCCATGTCTTGCCCTTGCCGTGCGACAGCAGCCAGTTGAGACGGGCGCCGATCAACATCACCACATCGGCGTCTTTCAGCACCATCGACCGGGCGGCACTGGCCGACTGGGGATGCGTATCGGGCAGCAGACCCTTGGCCATGCTCATGGGCAGGTACGGCGCGCCGGATTTTTCGACGAAGGCACGGATATCGGCGTCGGCTTGGGAATAGGCGGCGCCCTTGCCCAAAATGATCAGCGGCTTCTTCGCCGATTTCAGGACATCGAGCGCGCGCGCAATCGACTCGGGCGCAGGAATATAACGCGGTGCTGGATCGATGACCTTCACCAGCGACCGGGCGCCAGCATCGGCGTCCATCGTTTGGGCGAAGAGCTTGGCGGGCAAGTCGAGGTAGACGCCACCGGGTCGACCAGAAACGGCTGCACGAATGGCGCGCGCGACGGCAATGCCGATGTCCTGGGCGTGCAGCACACGAAACGCTGCCTTGCACACCGTTTTTGCCACGGCGAGTTGATCCATCTCCTCGTAGTCGCCCTGCTGCAGGTCGACGACCTCGCGCTCCGACGAGCCGCTGATCAAGATCATGGGAAAGCAGTTGGTCGTCGCGTGGGCGAGCGCCGTCAAGCCATTGAGGAAGCCCGGCGCCGAGACCGTGAGGCAGATGCCCGGCTTCTGCGTGAGATAGCCGGCGATGCTCGCGGCATAGCCCGCATGCTGCTCGTGGCGGAAGGCGATGACGCGCATGCCGGCGGCCTGCGCCATGCGACCCAGATCAGTGACCGGAATTCCCGGAACGCCGTAGATCGTGTTGAGCCCATTCAGCTTCAGGGCATCGATCACGAGATTGAAGCCATCGGTGAGGTTTGGCGATTGCGTGTCGGACGACATTGCGTTCTCTCCCGTTTGCGTTTTGCGGTGGCCCAGGTCGACAGCCACCTTTCAGTCCAGCGTCACGAAACGCTCGACATGGGTTCTCAATTTCAGAGTGTGCTCGCGCACGAGCTGTTCGGCCCGTTCGGCGTCGCGTTGCTCAAGGGCTGTGACGATGTCCTTGTGGTCGACGATCGAACGGCGGGCGCGATCTTTCTCGAAAATGGTCCTCTGGCGAATGGCGCGTACGTGAAAAAAGAGGTTGTCGGTGAGTTCGGCCAGAAGCGGGCATTTGCCCAATCCGATGATCGCCTGATGGAAGGCGATGTTGGCGTCGGAGTACTCGCCCATCTTGGCGGCCACCTGATCGGTCGAAAAGGTGTCGACGAGCGGGTGGAGGCGATCGATCTCGGCATCCGTCGCCGCAGCCGTCGCCAAGCGCGCGGCCATGCTCTCGAGCGCGGCCCAAACCGTGATCATGTCGAGGATCTCGGCCTTGGTCTTGCGTACGATGAAAATCCCGCGACGGGGTGCGATGCGCACCAAACCTTCCGAATCGAGTTGCGCCAAGGCCTCGCGCAGCGGCGTGCGACTGACGCCGAAGCGCAGCGACAGATCGCGCTCGTCCAAACGCAATTCTGCGTCCGGAGCGTAGATGTTCATGTTCATGATTGCCGACCGGAGCGCATCGTAGGCGCGCGCCTTCAAGCTCTGGCTTTCGGCGATCGGTGCGATCTGGAGAACGGTGCTCGACATGTCAGTGCGCCGCGGATGGGTTTCGGTGGGCCATCTGGTATACAATACACCACAAGAGGCCGATCGCAACTCGCAACGCCGCACCACATGAAAAAGGGCGGTGGAAACCGCCCTTGATCCGGCATGTCGTCGACATCGGTCGCGCGATCAGTGCGTCGCGTGGGCCATCGCGTGCCGCTTTCGCAGCAGCCAGCCCATGGCTACCACGAACACGGCGCCGACCGCCGCCGCTCCGTACTTGATGACCGAGAGCACAGCTTTGGTCGTTTCCTTCGGATCGGGCGTGTACACCCACGCCGCGTTCCAGCTTTCCAGGATCCGAAGAACCGCGGGATCGCTGACAATGAGCTCACCGGCGATCCAGCCGAGGAGGGCCGCACCGGCCCAGACCAGCGCCGGGGCTTTCGTCAACAACCACATGACGAGTGTCGCGCCGAAGATGATCAACGGCATCGAGGTCAGGAGACCAATGATGATCAGCGTCCAGTTGCCTTTTGCAGCGGCGGCGATCGCCACCACGTTGTCGAGGCTCATGACGAGGTCGGCGATGGCGATCGTGCGCACCGCGCCCCAGACATTGCTCGATTCCTTGACGTCCTTTTCTTCTCCGTCCTCGACCAGCAGTTTGATCGCGATCCAGAAGAGCAACAGGCTGCCGATGGTCATCAACCAGGGAACCGCCAGCAACTGCGTGGCGACGACCGTAAAGACGATGCGCATCAGGATGGCGACAAGGGCGCCGAGCAGAATGCCCATGGTCCGCTGCGATGGCGGCAGTCCGCGACAGGCCAGCGCGATCACGACCGCGTTGTCACCAGATAGAATGAGATTGATCAGCATGATCTGGCCGAGCGCCGCCCAGAACTCTGCCGTCATTTGAATACCGAGCCAGCCCAGGTCCATTCATCCCCCCGTTGTTTTTATCCGCAACTTCTATAAGCGAGCGTCGGCGGTTTTGTCACGGAGTCTTGCGCCTTGGCGTTTTTTTCTGTGACGCAGCGCCACCGATCGCCCCCATTCCCCGGCTGAGACGAATCGCCGGCCTGAGGCAGAGCCTTGCCACTCATTGTGGGCGAAAGTCGCTAGCTGCAACATCGTTCGCCAAGTTGGTGTTTCAAGGAGACCTCTGCCTTTCAGCGGGGGAATCAAGGATCGCAGCATCGTCTCGACAGGCGTCGAGGCGATGGCATATGGTATGCCAAATCAATCGGCTGACGCGGATATCGTGGGATGACGCGCGGCCGAATGGACGTAGGGCTCGACCTGGCACCGAAGCGCCAAGCCGTCTCGTACCGGTGCTGGGAGAAGTTGACATGACCGATGAGCCGCAGGTCCGGAGCGGGACGAAACGCGCCATCCATCCGGGTGCTGGACGCCGCAAAGCTCCCCTGTTTCCAAAAGGACGCGTCCTGCGCCAGGAGGACTTGGAAGCGGCCCGTCGCCTCGCCGGTCCCGGCCCCTATGAGCGCGCGCTGTTGATCGAATATCTGCACAAAATCCAGGATGCCGAGGGCTGCCTGCCTGCAGGCCATCTGCAAGGGCTCGCCGAGCTGATGCGGCTGCCGATGGCGGAAATCTATGAAGTCGCCACGTTTTATGCCCACTTCGACGTCGTCGGCGATGGCGAACCGCGGCCGGCGAAGATCACCGTGCGGGTCTGCGACAGTCTGTCCTGCATGTTGGCGGGCGCGGAGCAACTGCTCACGGCCTTGCAGGCCCAAGCGATGCCCGACGTGCGCGTCGTGCGCGCGCCCTGCATCGGGTCCTGCCACACGGCGCCCGCCTGCGAAGTCGGCCATGCCCACCTCGATCACGCCACTGTCGCAAAGGTGAAGACGATGGTGGCGGCCGGCGACACGCACTGCCACGTTCCCGCCTACGCGACCTTCGACGCCTATCGCGCATCCGGCGGCTACGGCACGCTGGGCGCCTGCCTCGCGGGGCAGCGCACCGTCGAGTCCGTCCTCGCCGCGCTGTCGGATGGTGGACTGCGCGGGCTCGGTGGCGCTGGCTTTCCGACGGGGCGCAAATGGAGCCTCGTGCGCGCCGAACCCGGTCCGCGCTTGATGGCCGTCAACGGCGACGAGGGCGAGCCTGGCACGTTCAAGGATCGCCATTACCTCGAAACCAACCCGCATCAGTTCCTGGAAGGCACGTTGATCGCCGCCTGGGCCGTCGAGGCGCGCGAGGTCTACATCTATATCCGTGACGAATACCCCGCCGTCATCGACATCTTGCGCCGCGAGATCGCGACGATCGAAGCCGCCGGCCTCGCCGCCCATACCAGGCTGCACCTGCGGCGCGGCGCCGGCGCTTATATCTGCGGCGAAGAGTCGGCGATGATCGAGTCGATCGAGGGCAAGCGCGGCCTGCCTCGGCATCGCCCGCCCTACGTCGCCCAGGTCGGGCTCTTCGATCGCCCGACGCTCGTGAACAATGTCGAGACGCTCTACTGGATCCCGCAGATCCTGGAGAAGGGCGCCGACTGGTTCGCGAGCCAAGGCAAAAACGGCGCCAAGGGGTTTCGCTCTTATTCCGTGTCGGGCCGCGTGGCCAAGCCCGGCGTCGTGCTGGCCCCTGCGGGATCGACGGCGTTGGACCTGATTGCCCTCTGTGGCGGCCTCATCGAAGGGCACGCCTTCAAGGGGTATCTGCCGGGTGGCGCTTCGGGCGGCATTCTGCCAGCCAACATGGCGGATATTCCGCTCGACTTCGGGCAACTGGAAAAGCACGGCTCGTTTGTGGGCAGCCACGCCGTCGTCGTCCTGTCCGACCAGGACGACATGAAAGCGGTCGTGCTGAACCTCATGCGCTTCTTCGAGGACGAGAGCTGCGGCCAGTGCACGCCCTGCCGCAACGGCACCGAAAAGGCCGTACAGCTGATGGCGGCAGGCGAATGGGACCCGAAGCTGTTGGGCGACCTCGCCCAAGTCATGAACGACGCCTCGATTTGCGGCCTGGGCCAAGCCGCGCCCAATCCGCTGCGGTCTCTGTTTCGGTACTTTCCACAGGACCTCGATCCATGAAGCTCGCAGGTGCTTTGGCAATCGGGAATTTATTGGCTGACGAGACCTTACGTCCCACCCGGATTGAAGCGGCCAATCGCCACCCGAAGGCAAGGGTTGCCGATCTTGTCGAATCTTATATAACTTATCTTTGAAAAAATAAGATAGATAAGGTTTGCCAAGATGGATGAGGCATCCAATCCATACGCCCCTGGCGCCGGGACCAGACCGCCGGAGCTTGCAGGACGGGAAAGCATCCTCAAAGACGCCCGGGTAACGATACAGCGAGTCCGCGCTGGCCGCTCGTCCAAAAGCTTCATCTTTATCGGCTTGCGAGGCGTGGGAAAGACCGTGCTATTGAACGAAGTCCAGATCATAGCCGAGGAGTTGGACTGCAAGACGATCCACATCGAAGCCCATGACGGGAAAACACTCCCGCAATTGCTTGTCCCACCTCTCAAGCACCTTCTGATTTCGCTCGATAACATGGCGAAGGCGACGGATGCCACGCGTCGAGCGCTAAGAGTACTACGCAGCTTCGTGTCGTCGGTGAAGATCAAGATGGGAGACATCGACGTCGGCATCGGTCTTCCTCCCGAGAAGGGCTCGGCAGACAGTGGCGACTTGGAAGCAGACCTGATCTCGGTCTTCCTTGCCGTGGGCGAGGCAGCAAAGTCTCGCAATCGGGCAGTCGTCATATCCATCGACGAGATGCAGTATCTTTCAGATACCGAGCTGAGCGCCTTGATCATGGCCGTTCATCGTGTCGCTCAAAAATCGTTGCCTGTGCTCATAGTCGGCGCAGGTCTACCGCAGCTCGTCGGTCAAATGGGGCAATCCAAGTCCTACGCCGAGCGCCTATTCAGTTTTCCAAAAGTCGGCCCGCTCGACCCATCTGATGCTAGGGCTGCACTCAACGAACCTGCCAACAAAGAAGGCGTAAAATTTGAACCGGCGGCCTTGGACGCAATCTTGGAGGTGACGGAAGGTTATCCTTACTTTTTGCAAGAGTGGGGCTATCATTCATGGAACCACGCCGCTCAGTCGCCTATCCGATTGATTGACGCGCGCGCTGCCTCGGCGAGCGCGACTGCAAATCTCGATCAGAGTTTCTTTCGTGTCCGGTTCGACAGACTGACGCCTCGCGAGAAAGGTTACCTGCGCGCCATGTCCGAGCTGGGTCCCGGCCCCCACAGATCGGGCGACATCGCAGACAAGCTGGGCGTCATGGTGGAAACGATCGCGCCGCTGCGAAGCAATTTGATCCGCAAAGGCATGATCTTCAGCCCGCAACACGGCGATACGGCTTTTACAGTTCCCCTTTTTGACCAATACATGAAACGTGTCATGCCCATCATGCCAAAGCGTCGCGGCAAGCAATCTCGGCCAGTGCAGAAAGATCGAGAATGACCACCAAAATCACCTTCACCCTCGACGGCCAGGACGTGACGGCGGAGCCCGGCGAGACCATCTGGCAAGTGGCGCAACGCCAGGGCACGACGATTCCGCATTTGTGCTGGCATCCCGCACCCGGTTACCGCGCCGACGGCAACTGCCGCGCCTGCGTCGTCGAGGTCGAAGGTGAGCGGGTGTTGGCCGCGTCGTGCCAGCGCAAACCATCGCCCGGCATGACGGTAAAAACAGCTTCCGAGCGCGCTCGGAAATCGCAGGAGATGGTCCTCGAGCTGCTGGCGGCGGATCAACCCGTGCGCGCCGACAGCCACGATCCCAAGTCCAAGTTCTGGGGCTGGATCGATGCCATGGGCGTGGCGCCGACCAGCCGCTATCCGCGCGGTGAGCGGCCCGCCTCCGACACGACGCACGCGGCCATCTCGGTCAATCTCGATGCCTGCATCAATTGTGGCCTGTGCGTGCGCGCCTGCCGCGAAGTGCAGATGAACGACGTCATCGGCATGGCGAACCGAGGTCACGGCTCCAAAGTGGTGTTCGACTTCGACAAGGGAATGGGCGAGTCGACCTGTGTGGCCTGTGGAGAATGCGTGCAGGTGTGCCCGACCGGCGCGCTCATGGAATCGAAGCTGCTCGACACCGCGACGCAGAAACGCGTCGCGTTCGAGACCAAGAGCGTCGATACGTTGTGCCCCTATTGCGGCGTCGGCTGCCAGACCACGGTGCATGTTGCGGACGACAAGATCATCTCGGTCGATGGCCGCAATGGACCAGCCAACGAGAACCGCTTGTGCGTCAAAGGCCGCTTCGGCTTCGACTACATCCATCACGCCGATCGCCTGACCAAACCGCTGATCCGCCGCGATGGCGTGCCGAAGGACGCCAACATCCAAATCCGCCGCGATGAAATCGGAAAATATTTCCGCGAAGCGACGTGGGACGAGGCGCTGGATCGTGCCGCCAATGGTCTGAAAGCGATCCACACGCAGCATGGTGGCAACGCGCTGGCGGGCTTCGGCTCGGCCAAGTGCTCCAATGAAGAAGCCTATCTCTTCCAGAAGTTGATCCGCCAAGGCTTCGGCACCAACAACGTCGACCACTGCACGCGGCTGTGCCACGCGTCGTCGGTGGCCGCCCTCATGGAAGGCTTGAACTCGGGCGCTGTTACCGCGCCCTTCACGGCCGCCAAGGACAGCGACTGCATCATCGTGATCGGCGCCCGCCCGGCCGAAAATCACCCCGTTGCGGCGACCTATCTCAAGAACGCGGCCAAACGCGGCGCCAAGTTGATCGTCATGGACCCGCGCGGTCAATCACAGGGCCTATCGCGCTATGCCTCGCACGTGCTGCAATTCACGCCGGGCCGCGACGTGGCGCTGCTCAACGCCATGCTGCACACGATCATCGAGGAAGGCCTCGTCGACGTTCAATACATTCAGGGTATGACTGAAGGCTACGATGCCCTGAAGGCCAAGATCGTCGATTTCAGCCCCGAGAAGATGGCGGCCATTTGCGGCATCCCCGCAGACGAAATTCGCGAGGTTGCCCGCCTCTATGCGCGCTCGGAACGCTCCATCATTTTCTGGGGCATGGGCATCTCGCAGCACACGCACGGCACCGACAACGCGCGCTGCTTGATCTCGATGGCGCTCGTCACGGGCCAGACCGGCCGACCCGGCACCGGTCTGCACCCTCTGCGCGGCCAGAACAACGTGCAGGGCGCCTCCGACGCCGGTCTGATCCCGATGGTGTTTCCGGATTATCGCAGCGTCGAGGACCCCGACATTCGCAAGCAAGTGGAAGAGTTCTGGGGCACGACGCTCGATCCCAAGCGTGGATTGACCGTCGTGGAAATCATGCACGCGATCGCCGATGGCGACATTCGCGGCATGTATATCCTGGGTGAGAACCCGGCGATGTCGGACCCCGATGTGCAGCACGCGCGCGAGGCGCTCGCCGCCCTCGAGCACCTCGTCGTGCAGGATATTTTCCTGACTGAGACCGCCTGGCATGCCGATGTGGTGCTGCCCGCCTCTGCGCATGCGGAAAAGTGGGGCACCTTCACCAACACCAACCGCCAAGTGCAGATCGCGCGCCCCGTCATTCCATCACCCGGTGAGGCACGGCAGGATTGGAGTTTGATCCAGGACTTGGCGCAACGCCTGGGCCTGCCGTGGACCTACAGCCATCCCTCGGACGTCTTCGCCGAGATGGCGCAGATGATGCCGTCGCTGCGCAACATCACGTGGGAGCGGCTGGTGCGCGAAGACGCGGTGACCTATCCGTGCGACGCGCCCGACAAACCCGGCACTGAAATCATGTTCGCGCAGACGTTCCCGACGGCCTCGGGCCGCGCCCGGATCGTGCCGACCGAGCTGCGGCCACCCGATGAGTTGCCCGATGCCGAATATCCGATGGTGCTGACCACTGGCCGCATGCTCGAGCACTGGCACACCGGCTCGATGACGCGGCGCGCCGGCATCCTCGACAGTCTGGAGCCCGAAGCGATCGTTGGCCTCCATCCACGCGAGCTGGATCGATTGGGCATTTCGCCCGGTGGCCTCGTGCGCGTCACGACCCGGCGCGGCACACTCATTCTCAAAGCCCGCGCGGATCGCGATGTGGCGGAAGGCATGGTCTTCATCCCCTTCGCCTTCGCCGAAGCGCCCGCCAATATGCTGACCAACCCGCAGCTCGACCCGATGGGCAAGATCCCCGAGTTCAAGTTCGCCGCCGCCCGCGTCGAAAAAGCAGACGTGGCGCAAGCGGCGGAATAGTCGGCCACGCGACAGCCCACGCCATCGCCGCCCGTCGGCGTCAGCGACCGATCACCTCGGCGCCGAACCGCTCGATGCGTTCGACGGCTTGGGCCACGCTGGCCCCGTCGAGGCGCAGCGCCACGTGCTGCACGCCGACGTTCGCCAACGCCGCAGCATCCTCGATCATGTCCGCCGAGGAACCGGTGAACATGCGCCGGGCCGAACCGTCCTGCACTTTTTCGGGCGTCCACTGGAACGGGTTCTGGACGATCAAAGAGATGCCGACGGAATCGGGCGCGCGACCGGCTTTCTCCACCGCGCGGCGCAACTCGGCGATCCCGCCGGCGAGGCGTGCGGGCGTATCCATCGGCTTCTTTTGATTGTTGTTGCCGGGATACCAGGCGTTGCCGAGCTTTGCCGTGCGGTGCAGCGCCGCTGTGCTTTCGCCACCGACCCAGATCGGCGGATGCGGGTTCTGGATCGGGCGCGGTGCGAAAATAACATCTGAAAAACTCACATGCTTGCCGCTGTAGGCGGGCCGATCCTGAGTCCACAGCGCGATGAAGGCTTCGATGTAATCATCCGTCGCGCGGCCCCGATCCTCGAACGGCGCATCGAGCACACGAAACTCCTCCTTCATCCAGCCTGCGCCCACGCCCAAAATCAACCGGCCCTCCGACAGCACGTCGAGCGTGGCCAACATCTTGGCGGTCAGGATGGGATTGCGATGCGGCACCACCATCACCGAGGTGAGCAGGCGCAGCCGCTCCGTGACGCCGGCCAGAAACGACAAGGCCGTGATCACATCGAAGCAATGGCCGTGCTCGGAGGCCGACCAAGCGCCTCCCGCCGTGTAAGGATAGGGCGTGTCGAGCGCGGCCGGCACGATCAGGTGATCGTTGACTGACATGAAGTCGAAGCCGGCGCGTTCGGCGGCCTGCGCGACGGATTTATATGCCTGCCGTGACGTCCACAGTCCGCGCGACAACGTGCTGATACCGAATTTCATGGGAGCCTGCCTTCCGCTGCAATGGCGGTCGGCAGAGTATGCGCCCCAATCGCCGAGGTCGAGGTGTTTGGGACCGCGCCGAGCGCGCTGTCACTGCATATGCTGGCCACCATTGATGGCGATATTGGCGCCGGTGACGAAAGCGGCCTCTTCGGAGCACAGGTAAATGATGAGGCCCGCGACCTCTTCCGGCTTGCCCAACCGGGAGACGGGGATTTGCGGCAGGATCTTGCCTTCCAGAACATTGGCGGGAATGGCCGTGACCATCTTGGTGCCGATGTAACCCGGCGAGATCGTATTGACCGTGACGCCTTTACGCGCCGACTCCAGCGCGAGAGATTTGGTGAAGCCGTGCATGCCGGCCTTGGCCGCAGCATAATTCGTCTGCCCGAACGCGCCTTTGGAGCCGTTCACCGAAGAGACGTTGATGATGCGACCCCAGCCTCGATCCATCATGCCGTCGTGAACCTGTTTGGCCATATTGAAGGCGCTGTCGAGATTGGTGTGCATGACGACATCCCAATCGGCCTTGGTCATGCGCTTGAATGTCATGTCCTTGGTGATGCCGGCGTTGTTGACCAGAATATCGACGGGACCGAGGTCCTTGACCACTGCCGCGACACAGGCCGCGCACGAGTCGTAATCGGCGACATCGCAAGGGTAGGCGCGAAACTCGTAGCCGCGCTCCTTCATTTCGGCGAGCCACTTGGCCGATGTCTTGTTGGACGGGGAATATGTCACCGCAACGCTGTAACCAGCGTCCGACATTTTTGTTGAAACGGTTTCGCCCAATCCGCCCATGCCGCCGGTGATGAGAGCTACACGTTTGGTCATTTCTTCACTCCTTCCTGACGGTTGTCGTTTGGTCGTTCACTGGATCTCGATCGTCGAAAACACCACTTCCGTTGCTCGGCTGCTGTGCTGCTGTGCTGCGCAGCCTATCAGCGCAATCGAGACTCTGCACGGGTTTGTCACCGCCGCCGTCGCAATTTTCGTTTCCATCGAAACGCAGGCCCCGAACCCGCAGTCCGCGAGGCGCAAAGGTCGCCGAACCCTCACGGCAATTGGCCAAAGCCGGTCCACCACTGGGATTTCCCGCCCAGGTCGATATCGTATTTCCGCACGAGGGTCAGAGAACCATTTGCTGCAATGCGAAACACGCTGAGCGCGGCCGGCACGTGACGCACGTTCTCACCCTCGCGGACATTCATGCCGAGAATGCTGGCGGCCACCATCAGTTTTCCGCTCGGATCGATGCTGAAGGTGCGGACGTGATAGCTTTGCGGATCGGCGTTCTGGATCAGCGTCGGCTCGCCGGTGACGGGATCGATGGCGAACACGGCAATGTTGTTTTCGCCGCCCCGGAAGACGCGTTGACCGTTGACATCGACCGTCTCATTGGCGCGGTTCGACAGATAAACGGCACGGCCGTCGGGATGGACATGAATGCCGCCGGCCGCTTGCGGAAACTGAATGTCGTAGGCACCGACGGTCGAGCGCTTCCTGTAAAGCGGTTCCGCCGACAGGCTGTCGCCGTCGAGGCGGTGCATGTGCAGCTCGTTCTGGGACTCGACCGAAACATAGACCCAAGGTTGGCGCGGATGGAAATCCACATGCCGAGGTCCATAGCCCAATCCGCCTCTCCCGCCGACGGCCAGATTGGCGAGCGGTGACAGCTGTCCTTCCTTGAAGCCGTAGATTTTCAGGGCGCCGGGGTCTTCCGGCTTTTCCTGTTCAGGCCGGTTGCCGCGCGTGACCATGATGACGGACCGATTGGCGGGCGTCGGCACGATCTGATGGGCGAAAATTCCCTTGTCCAGCTTGGCGGATTGCATGACTTCGGCCCCGACGGTGCCATCTGAATTGATGCGGTGAACGGTGAGATCGCTCTGTTTGTTGTAGCAGGTCAATGCGTAATTCCCGGCGACATCCACGCTGTGGTGGATGGGACGCTGGGGCAACACCGCAGGCGCGCCATGCAAGGACAGTGTGCCGTCGGGATCGACACGGACGGCGCACAAGCGATGGACGTTTCCGGGATTGGGTTCGTTTCCGGCTGCGGCATCGCTGGTCGAGACGTAGAGGTATTGGCGCGAGGGATGCGGCCACACGTACTGCACGTTCGAGGGCAGCAGCACCGAGCCGCGCGGCGTCAGCGTTGCAGCCTCGACATCGACATCCCATTGGGTGAGGCGTTCACCGGCACTTTGAAAAAAAACCGTTCGACCCGTCATGATGGCCCTCCCGACTGTCGCCTGGCAGCGCGCTCGACGATCGCGGCCGCGCAGGACGGTCTTGAAACGCCCGCGTCGACCCCCTCGCTGTAACGCGTCCCGATCGATCTTGGCACAGCGCGTTGCCGGCCTGAAAGTCCGAACATGGCAGCCGCGTCGAATCCTGCATGACGCGCTTCGGTCTTTGGCACTCGCCGACCGTGGAGACGCCACCCCAGCACCCTATGGCGAAGCTCCTGCGGCCAATGTCCGCACGGGAGCAGCAAGCGATCGTGCTGTCGTACACTGGCGCCAATCCGGCAGTTCATCCCATAGGCCCAAAAATGCAGTCTTTCGACGGTCACAACGATGTGCTTTTGCGCCTTTGGCGGCAGGGCGGCGATGGCGTCACCGCGTTTCTCGACGGCGATGGAAAGGGTCAACTCGATCTGCCACGCGCGCGCCAGGGCGGCATGATCGGCGGCCTGTATGCGATCTTCGTTCCCTCGGAGAGCAAGCAGCCCAATCAGCGCCCCACGGATGCGGTGCCTTACGACATTCCCCTTCCAGCGCCCCCCGAGCTCAGTCACGCGCAACGGGCCACGCTCGACATGACGTCGCTGCTGTTGCGCATCGAAGAACGCTCTGCCGGGCGCGTGCGGATTGCACGATCGGTCGGCGATATTCGCGCGGCCAAAGCGGCCGGCGCCCACGCACCCGTGCTGCACATCGAGGGATGCGAAGCCATCGACGCCGACTTCAAAATGCTCGACGTCCTTTATGCTGCGGGTCTGCGGTCTCTCGGCCCGGTGTGGAGCCGCTCGAATATTTTCGCACACGGCGTGCCATTCCGCTTCCCCTCCTCCCCCGACACAGGTGATGGCCTGACGGATCTCGGCCGCGCTCTCGTCGCGCGCTGCAACGACCTGCGCGTTCTGATCGATCTGTCGCATATCAACGAGAAGGGTTTTTGGGACGTGGCCAAACTCTCGACGGCACCGCTCGTCGCGTCGCACTCGAATGCACACGCATTGTGCGCCTCGTCGCGCAACCTGACCGACAAACAGCTTGCCGCAATCCGCGATACGGGAGGGTTGGTCGGCGTCAACTACGCAGTGAGCTTTCTGCGTGCCGATGGCCGCCGCAGTTCGCAGACGCCGCTGTCGACGGTTGTCGACCACATCGCCTATCTGATCGACCACCTGGGAGAAGACGGCGTCGGCCTGGGCTCCGATTTCGATGGCGCCGTCATTCCCGACGAATTGGGTTCAGCGGCCGGTTTGCCCAATTTGGTTGCCGCTCTGCGGGCCCGTCAGTTCGGCGAGGCGCTGATCGAAAAGATCTGTTTCGAGAACTGGATGCGCGTGCTCGCGCGCACGTGGGGTCGATGAGCGCGTTGGGCCAACCGGCCCTCAATGCGCGCCCCGGCGAAACAATGTGGATGCGAGCAGACCCGCGACGACAGCCAGCAGAACCGTGACCAGCCCGTAGATCAGCGGGAAGCGGAAGGCGGCTTCGTAAAGGTATTGCTCGACACCTTCGCGCTCGAGATTGAGCCGCGCCACGTAACGGCTGAGCAGCTCTCCATTCCGGAACAGAAAAACGCGCGTCTCGAAAGGGCCGACCGTGACGTTGGCTGGCACATCGACGGAGGCCCGAAACAAACTGCGCCCGATGAACGTCGCCCCATAGTCGACCTCGCTGTAGAGCTTCTCACGCTGCTTCAAGCGGACGACGGCATCGCGAAATTGTTTGATTTCGGCTGCAGTCGCCGAGTCGGCGGTTCCTTTTGCCAGCACCATCGGCACGTAATCGAACCCGATTCCGGCCGCCTTCAACACATCGGCCGACGCGATCTCTTCGGTGGGGCGCGTGGACGCTATCGCGTAATAATTGGGCACGCTTTGGAAGGTGAGCGAATCGATATTCAGCCACAAGCCCAACACACGTTCCTTGCGCCGCGCGACGAGGCGCGAGGGCGTGCCTTCGACCACGACGACGACATCGTAATAGCCCGACTCCGGGCTCGGTTGTCGACTGTAGTCGACGGCCCCGAACACGACGATCTCCGTGCCCGTGAAATTCGACGTAACCGCCACCCGCCGCGTCGAAATATCGGCTTGGACGGTCTCGCGCGGCATGGGCGCGGCCGTTCCTTCCAGCGCCGGTTTTGGTGGCACCGCCCGCTCAGGCGCAGGCATCGGCACGGGCGTGGCGCGCTGGCGGCGCTGTTGCGCATCGGACGGCAGTGCCGCCAGGAGCGCAAGAGCGCCAGCGACAGCGACCTTCCCCAGCCAATGCGACCAGTACAGCCCCGGGTTCATCGATGTCCCCCCGCGCCGGTCGACAGCGAGTAGAGTTCTGCGGGCGTCGCCACGAGGCTCCACGCCATCCGCAGCCCGACGAGCAGCACCAGCAGGGCCAGCAGAAAACGCAATTGCTCCCCTTTCAGTTTTTCACCTGCGACCGCACCAAACTGCGCACCGACGACGCCACCGACCATCAGCACGATCGCCAAAACGATATCCACCGTGTGGTTTTGTCGGGCATGGAAGATCGTGGTCGCGGCCGTCACGAAGACGATCTGGAAAAGCGACGTTCCGATGACGACGCTCGTCGGCATCCGCAGCAAATAGATCATCGCCGGGATCATGATGAACCCGCCGCCGACGCCCATGATACCGGCGAGCAGGCCGACCGTGAGGCCAATCACCAGGGGTGGAATGGCGCTGATGTAGAGTTTGGACCGATGAAACCGCATCTTCAGTGGCAATCGATGAATCCAATAATGTTGGGTGCGTTTACGCGCCGGCGTCAGCTTTTCGCGGTGGACCCGCCGGATCTCGTTCAGGCTCTCGACCAACATCAGCGTACCGATGACACTGAGAAACGTGACGTAACACATGGTTACGAAGAACTCGAACTGGCCGAGGCGGCGCAGAAGTCCCACCAGTTGCACGCCGAATGCCGAACCGATGATACCGCCGATCAGCAAAACGGTGCCCATTTTGAAATCGACATTGTTGCGTCGCCATTGGGCCAGCGCGCCCGAAACCGACGAGGCGACGATTTGGGCGGCTTCCGTGCCGACGGCAACGGCCGACGGGATGCCGGCAAAAATCAGCAGCGGCGTCATGAGAAAGCCACCGCCGACGCCGAACATCCCCGACAGGAAGCCAACCGCTGCGCCCATGCCCAGGAAGATCAAAATATTGACCGACATCTCCGCGATGGGCAGGTAAAATGTCATCCGTTTGTTCCGTGCCTCGGTCCGTTTGGGTGCGCGCCGTCCGTCGCTGAGGCGCGATACAACGCACGGCGAAGGACGTTACGCCGAGCGCAACGCCTGCGGTCACTGCATGGAGGCCACCTCGGCGAAGCCCGTGATCGACGTCATCCCGATACGGGATGGCCGCCGACGTCCTCGAACCGGTTCGGTCTCACTGACCATAGGGACAGCAATACGCATGGATTGCAAGTCCATGTGGCGACGGCGTGCCGTCGAAATCCCGATTGGTAGGATCGCGCGAATGGGGCGCGCCCGACGTGGCGCGCCTTTCGAATGGCGCTCGACTACTCTGCCGCCGCTGACGGCAGAACCGATTTGAGCCCACGGCTCTGGCGCTCGAGTTTCAGGCGCTCGGCGATCAGGAAACTGAGCTCGAGCGACTGTTCGGCGTTGAGGCGCGGGTCGCACAGCGTCTCGTAACTGCGCGACAAGTCGGCATCCACCAGCGCCATGGCGCCGCCGGTGCATTCCGTCACGTTCTGGCCGGTCATCTCGAGGTGCACGCCACCCGCGTGCGTGCCCTCGACGCGATGGATGTCGAAGAACCGTTCCACCTCTTCCTTGACGCGTTGGAAGGGCCGCGTCTTGTAGCCACCCGTCGCGGTGATCGTATTGCCGTGCATGGGATCGCACGACCACACGACCTTGCGACCCTCCTTCTCGACGGCGCGGATCAGCTTGGGCAGATGCGCATCGACCTTGTCGGAACCGAACCGGCAGATCAGCGTCAAACGGCCCGGGTCGTTGTCCGGGTTCAGAATATCGATCAGCGCGAGCAGGCCATCGGGCTCCAGCGTCGGTCCACACTTGAGACCGATCGGGTTTTCGACGCCACGACAGAATTCCACGTGCGCATGATCAGGCTGGCGCGTGCGATCGCCGATCCAGATCATATGCGCCGACGTCGCGAAGTATCGGCCCGAACCCATGACCTCGTCGCGCCGCGTCATCGCCTGCTCGTAGCCCAGCAGCAGTGCTTCGTGGCTCGTATAGAAATCGGTCGTCACGAGTTCACGCGTATTCCGCTCGTTGATGCCGAGCGCTTTCATGATTTCCAGTGTCCGCGCCACTTCGCCGGCCAACGTTTCGTAGCTGGCCTCGATGGGCTTGTCCTTCATGAAGTCGAGCGCCCACCGATTGACGTTCTCGAGGCTCGCGAACCCCCCCTGCAGGAAGGCGCGCAGGAAATTCAGCGTGGCCGCCGATTGGCGATACGCTTGCAGTTGACGCTCGGGATCGGGGCGTCGCTGGTCCGCAGTGAAGTCGAAGCCATTGATGATATCGCCGCGATAGCTCGGCAGCTCCACGCCGTTGAGCTTTTCGATGTTCGAGGAGCGCGGCTTGGCGAACTGACCCGCGATGCGGCCGACTTTCACCACCGGCAGCCCACCGGCAAACGTCATGACCAGCGCGGATTGCAGGAACACGCGAAAATAATCGCGGATATTATTGGCCGAGTGCTCTTTGAAGCTCTCCGCGCAATCGCCACCCTGAAACAGGAAACTCTCGCCGTTGGCCACACGGCCGAGCTTGCGGCGCAAGGACGACACCTCGTTGGCGAAAACGAGCGGAGGAAACTTGGCGATCTGGGCTTCGACAGCGGCCAGTTTGCCTTGATCGGGATAATCGGGAACCTGGACGATCGGTTTCGATCTCCAGCTGTCGGGGTTCCAAGACGCGGCCATCGTACTCTCCTGGGCTCGGCAAAGACGCCATCGGCCACGAACCGCACCGGCCCGCACCTCGATCGAGCATCACTCTCGCTTGATCAGGAGCTTATAGGATATTTCCCGGGCGTGGAAAAGCATGGGCTCGCGGTGGCTGATGCACGGCGATAACGATTTCGGGTTTCCCGAAGTCCGTCCGGACGGTGGAACAAGCGCCCGCGATGTAATTACTCACCCCTCGCAGCCGCCGATCAAGCGGA
>JANOHP010000158.1:0-5644 GCA_031406575.1 Hyphomicrobiales bacterium | reverse complement strand
GTGTCCAACTCCGAGGATTCCGAGATCGTGGCCGGCGCTCTGCGGCACGGTGCCAGTGGCTACATGCTGCGGACGGTCGAAGGTGTCGAGTTGCTCAACGCATTGAACATCGTGGCTTCGGGTGGCGTGTATCTGACGCCGTCACTGGGGGCAAAGTTGGTGGCGCGGCCCCCGCTCGCGGCGCTTCCGGTTGCGATGGCAGACGACTATGCGAGCCTCACGATGCGCGAGAAGCAAATTCTCAAAATTCTGTCGCGCGGCGCCACGAACAAAGAAATTGCCAGAGAGCTGTTGATTACCGAAGCGACCGTCAAGCACTTCATGACCAGCATTCTGCAGAAATTGCGCGCGAGGAACCGTGTGGAGGCCGCGTTGAGTGAACGCCGGAGACTGGCGCAATTGCCCGCCGAGCAGCTCAATGGGTCGGATAGTAGCCACATGGCGAAACTCGGCGAGCACGAGGTGCACAATCTACGAGCCGGATGAGGCCATGCCGAGGGATCACCCCGGCGCGCCCGCACTGTTGGGACTGGTGGGTGAAGAGTATTGTTCGGTGGCGCAGGTTACGAGGCAGCCATCTTCTCGACCACGTCATTGAGTGAACTGACGGTCACGCTGCCATCCGGACCGTTGACCCGCATCTTGATGTCCTTGTCCTTGAAATCCATCTCGGACAAAGACTTCACGAATTTCGGGATGTAGCGGCGATCGCCGCCGACCGCAATCAACCACAGGTGCTTGCCAGATACCCACTCGTTGGGACGCAGCATCAGGGGCTTGTCGAGTTCCTCTCTCAGTCGCTTGTCGATCGCGGGTGAGACGCTGGCCCAGAGCGCGGTGGCGACCGGGATGATGAGGCTTCCTTTCGTCGGTGCGCCACTGGCGTCGGGCGCTGCGACGGCCGACGTTGCCGCGCCGCGCGCGATCCGCCATTGGCCCGACAGGATGGGCGGCAGGACGAGCCATTCCAAATCGGCGAGACGCAGGTTGCGGAATCCCGGATCGCGCATCAGAACGCCGACGATGTCGGCGAAGCTCTGCGCCATGCGCTCGCGGCGGTGTTCCGCGGTCGGGGCACGCGACGCTGTCTTCGACGCGGATGCGGCGGGTGCTTTCGTCGTCTCTTTCAAGTTACGTCTCCCGTCATCGAACCGGCAGGGGGCTCGGCATCGCCATGCGCTCTATGCAACTCAAAAGGCGAGCCCGTAAAGCGAAATTTCAAAGTTGACGTACGCGTCGGTCGGTCCAGACGCGCTTGCGCAACGTCGCTGCGATGCCGGGGCTTGCCCGCGCGTATTCCCGGCGCGCCCCGCGAACCGACTGTCGGTTCGAGTGCAGACCGCCACGGGGACGGTCTGCTTCCATTCGGTCAGCCTGCAATGCGCTTGTTCTGACGGTTTGCAATCAAGTCTTCGACGACAGTGGGATCGGCAAGCGTAGAGGTATCGCCCAGGTTGGAGAAGTCGTCCTCGGCGATCTTGCGCAGGATGCGGCGCATGATCTTGCCCGAGCGGGTTTTGGGAAGTCCCGGCGAGAACTGGATGAGATCGGGGCTCGCGGTCGGGCCGATGATCCGGCGGACGGTGGCGACGAGCTCCTTCTTGAGCTCGTCCGATCCTTCGTTGCCCACCTTGAGGGTGACGTAGCAGTAGATACCCTGTCCCTTGATGTCGTGGGGATATCCAACAACGGCCGCTTCTGCGACTTTGAGGTGGGCGACCAAGGCGCTCTCGACTTCTGCGGTGCCCAGGCGATGGCCCGAGACGTTGAGCACGTCGTCGACGCGGCCCGTGATCCAGTAGTAACCGTCTTCGTCGCGGCGGCAGCCATCACCCGTGAAATACATCCCCTTGTAGGCGGAGAAATAGGTCTGCACGAAGCGCTCGTGATCGCGAAACACGGTGCGCATTTGGCCGGGCCAACTGTCGAGGAGGACGAGATTGCCGGAGGCCGCGCCTTCGAGCAGCGTGCCCTTGTCGTCGACGAGCGCGGGGCGAATGCCGAAGAATGGCCGCGTGGCGGAGCCGGGTTTCAGTTTGTTGGCGCCGGGCAGTGGCGTGATCAGGATGCCGCCCGTCTCCGTCTGCCACCAGGTGTCGACGATCGGGCAACGGCCGTCGCCGACGACATGATGATACCACTCCCACGCTTCCGGATTGATCGGCTCACCGACGGAGCCGAGCAGACGCAGGGAGGCGCGGCTGGCGCGCTTCACGAAGTCGTCGCCCGCACCCATGAGCGCGCGGATGGCGGTGGGCGCGGTGTAGAAAGTGTTGACCTTCCACTTGTCGACGACGTGCCAGAAGCGCGAGGCGGTCGGATAATTGGGCACGCCCTCGAACATCAGCGTCGTGGCGCCGTTGGAGAGCGGCCCGTAGAGAATGTAGCTGTGGCCGGTGACCCAGCCGACATCGGCCGTGCACCAATAGATTTCGCCGTCCTTGTAGTCGAAAACGTATTCGTGGGTCATCGATGCATAGACGAGATAGCCGCCGGAGGTGTGCAGCACGCCCTTGGGTTTGCCCGTCGAGCCTGACGTATAGAGGATGAACAGAGGGTCTTCGGCGCTCATCTCGACAGGTGGGCAATCGGCGCCGACTTTGGCCAGTTCCTCGTGCAGCCACAGATCACGCTTGGGATCGAAGCCGACCTTGCCGCCGGTGTGGCGCACGACCAGCACCTTCTCGTGGCCCTTGGCGCATTTGGCGAGCGCATCGTCGGTGTTCTTCTTGAGCGGGATCGGACGGCCGCCGCGCACACCTTCGTCGGACGTGATGACGAACGAGCTGTCGGCATCCTCGATGCGGTTGGCAAGGCTGTCGGGCGAAAAGCCGCCGAAGACGACGGAGTGCACCGCGCCGATGCGCGCGCAGGCGAGCATGGCGTAAGCGGCCTCGGGGATCATCGGCAGATAGATGGTGACGCGGTCGCCTTTCTTGACGCCGTTGGCCTTCAGCACGTTGGCGAACCGGCAGACGCGTTCGTGCAGTTGCTTGTAGGTGATCTGCTCGTCGCGCGTGGGATCGTCGCCCTCCCAAATGATGGCGACCTTGTCGCCACGCGTCGGCAAATGGCGGTCGACGCAGTTGGCGCAAACGTTGAGCGTGCCGTCCTCGTACCATTTGATCGACACGTTGGCGGGATCGAACGAGGTGTTCTTCACCTTGGTATAGGGCTTCATCCAGTCGATGCGTTTGCCCACTTCGCCCCAGAAGCCGTTGGGGTCCTCGAGCGAGCGCTTCATCATCGCCTGATATTTCGTTTCGTCGATTTCGGCGCGGGCGGACCACTCGGCGGGGACGGCATAGACCTTCTCGGACATCGTTTCTCTCCCAGTGCAGACGTGTTCAGTCCATTTATCGGCAGGATGGGCTGTGGGGCAAGAATTGCGTTTGTCGAGGAGCAAACCTCGGGACCGTTCAGTTCTTCCATCATCCTGGCCGAGGAGCGGCCTCTATGCCGCGACGAGCGCCGGGACCCAGCGTAAGGAGCGTCCGAAGGGCACGATAGCGAGTGCTTCACACGCTTTTTACGCTGGGTCCCGGACATGATGCTTGCGCGCCGTCGGCACGACGCTCGGCCTGCGGCCTCACGTTTCCGGGATAACGGGAAGGAGAACGCGCGCAGTTCGCGTTGACCGCGACCTCTGGCGCGCGTTAGCGTCGTCTCACGCACGGGGCCTTACGGGGACCGGCGGGCAGGGGCGTTGAGATCCGACCAACTCCTGCGGCTCGCTGGCGGTATCGCGCCACCCACAGGAGGACGCTGCAATGTCCCACGAATTCGATCTCGTCATTCGCAATGGCACGGTCATCGATGGCACGGGCGCGGCGGCGCGCGAGGGCGATGTCGGGGTCAAGGATGGTCGAATCGCGGCGATTGGCCAGGTGGCAGGCCGTGGCGCGCAGGAGATGGATGCCAAGGGGCGCATCGTGACGCCGGGATTCGTCGATATTCATACGCATTACGATGGACAAGCCGTGTGGGACACGCACACGGCGCCCTCGGCATGGCACGGGGTTACCTCGGCGGTGATGGGCAACTGCGGCGTCGGCTTCGCGCCGTGCAAGCCGCAGGATCGCGAAAAACTCGTCGAGCTGATGGAAGGCGTCGAGGATATCCCTGGCCCCGTCATGCACGAGGGCTTGAAGTGGACCTGGGAGTCGTTTGGCGAATACTTCGCAGCGCTGGCCGCACGCAAACGCGATATCGATTTGTGTGCACTGCTGCCGCATGCTGCGGTGCGCGTCTACGTCATGGGCGACCGCGCCATCCGGCACGAGAAGGCGACCGAGGTCGACATCGCCGCCATGCGCAAGATTACGGAGGATGCGATCCGCGCCGGCGCTTTCGGATTTTCCACGTCGCGCACGATCAGCCACAAGAGCTTGACCGGCGAATACACGCCGACGTTGCGGGCGAACGAGGAAGAGCTGACGGGCATAGCGCTCGGCATGAAAGATGCGGGCAGCGGCTTCCTCGAGATGGTGTCGGATTGGAACGAGCCCGATGCGAAATCGGAATTCGCGATGTTGCGCCGCGTGGTCGAGCGGTGCGGGCGTCCAGCCGTGTTCTCGCTGACGCAGCGCCACGAAAAAGAGCGCTCCGGGGTGTGGAAGGAGTTGTTGGACTACGCCGATGAGGCGTCGAAGGCAGGCCATTCCATTCGGCCCGTGTTTCCGCCACGCGCCATCGGCATTCTGCTGGGCCTCGAGGGCAGCCAAAATCCGTTCTCCGGCACGCCGACCTACAAGTCGATCGCAGGCAAGCCGTTGGCCGAGCGCGTCATGGCGATGCAGGACCCCGACGTGCGCCGTCGCATTCTGTCGGAGGACCCGATCGAGGGGTCGACGTTCCCGCTGATCCGGCGACTGTCGTATTCGCAGATGTTCCGGTTCGGCAATCCGGTCAACTATCTGCCCAAGCCCGAGGACTCCGTGCAGGCGATGGCCGATCGCACGGGGCGCCCGGCGCCAGAGGTCGCCTACGACATTCTGATCGAGGATGGCGGGCGCAATTTCCTCTACACACCGATCGTCAACTACGCCAACTACGACCTGACCGCGCCCGAAACGATGCTCGCCAACAAGAACGCGATCATGGGGCTGGGCGATGGCGGCGCGCACGTCGGCTTCATTCTCGATGCGGGCTTCCCGACGTGGATGATGACCTATTGGGGTCGCGAGAAATCGCGCTTCCCCGTGGAGGAAATCATTCGCCGCCTGACGAGTGATCCGGCCGGTGCAGCGGGCCTGGGCGATCGCGGCGTCATCGCGCTCGGCAAGAAAGCCGACCTCAACATCATCAACTACGACACCCTGAGCTTCGGGCGTCCGTACGTGACGTTTGATTTGCCGGCCGGTGGTCGTCGCCTGCTGCAGAAGGCCGACGGCTACGATGCGACGATCGTCTCGGGCGTCGTGACCTATCGCAACGGCGAGGCGACCGGCGCGTTGCCTGGCCGCATGGTGAAGGGACAGCGGGTGGCGGCGTGAGGGGCGCGCGTAGGTTGGGTTAGCAGCCTGTCGGACTTCGGTTCCGGCAGACTGGGGCGGCAAAGATCGCATTTTTTCGATACGGATGCGCCTGGATTGATCGTTGAGCGCCGTGCTGGATCATGTCGCGGGTGGTGTTGTGTACGCGC
>JANOHP010000114.1:0-21525 GCA_031406575.1 Hyphomicrobiales bacterium | reverse complement strand
GCCGTCGTGCCACTTGACGGCTTCCTCGAGTTTGAAGGTGAGCTTGGTCTTGGTTGCGTCCCACGCCCAGCTCTTGGCGATATCGGGCACGATCTCGTCGAGCCCGACCGTCGGTTTCGTCTGATCGAAGAGGACGAGATTGTTGAAGACGGGCATGAATGGGAACACGGTCGAAATCGTCGCTTCCTCGTGGATCGATGCCGACGGCGGATTGTCCCACAGGTAGGTGCGCAACGTGCCGCCCTGCTTTTGTGCGAGGGCGGGGCCGGTACCCTCAGCCAGGGTCGAAAGCGCCAGAGCCGCAACGGCAACGTAGGCCCAAATCAGAATTCGCTGTGTCATAGGTCCTCCCGGCGGTGCTGGCAGCCATTCGAGGGCTGTCTCGAGGGGACGCACTCCGTCGTCCGACCCATGCTGAAACCTAGCACGCTGCATGAGCCCGGCAAGGCGCTTTGCGTTGTCGATGGGTCCGAGCGACAGCCGCACGATGCTCAGGTCGGGAAACCAGCGGTGGGCGGAATAGCTGAACTTCCTACAGACGCGCGCCGCCATCTCCTCTTAGAGTAGAGACCGAAACGGGAGGGAGTGCCACATGCGGCCAGAAACTGCCATTGCGGGCAAACAGCGGCCCTTCACGGGGGCGGAGTATCTCGAGTCGCTCAGGGATGGCCGCGAGGTCTACATCTACGGCGAGCGCGTCAAAGACGTGACGACCCATCCCGCGTTTCGCAATGCGGCGCGCTCCGTCGCCAAGCTCTACGATTCGCTGCACGCCGCGGCGACGAAGGAGGTGCTCACCGCGCCCACCAACACCGGCAACGGCGGCTACACGCACCGCTTCTTCAAGCCGGCGCGCTCGCGCGAGGATTTGATCGCGCAGCGCGATGCGATCGTGGCGTGGGCGCGCATCACCTACGGTTGGCTCGGCCGCAGCCCCGACTACAAGGCCGCGTTCCTCAATACGCTGGGCGCCAACGCCGACTTCTACGGTCCCTTCGCCGACAATGCGCGCGCTTGGCACACACGCGCGCAGGAGTCGGTGCTCTACGTCAACCACGCCATCGTCAATCCGCCAATCGATCGCGACAAGGCCATCGAGCAGGTCAAAGACGTCTACATCACCATACAGAAGGAGACGGACGCCGGCATTTACGTGTCGGGCGCCAAAGTCGTGGCGACCAACTCCGCGCTGACACACTACAATTTCCTCGGCCAGAACATGGCCCAGGAGATCACCGATCCGGCGATGGTCGTGATGTTCATGGCGGACATGGATACGCCCGGCATCAAGCTCATTTGCCGGCCGTCCTACGAATATGCGGCGGCGACGACGGGCTCGCCCTGGGATTATCCGCTGACCAGCCGCTACGACGAGAACGACGCCATCTTCGTCTTCGACAATGCGTTCATCCCCTGGGAGAACGTGTTCATCCATCGCGACGTGGAGCGGTTGAAAGCGTTCTATCCGCGCTCGGGGTTTTTCAACGGCTTCACGATGCAGGGCTGCACGCGGCTCGCAGTGAAGCTAGATTTCATCGCGGGCCTTCTCTACAAAGCCGCGCGCGCCACGGGCGGGGACTCGTTTCGCGGTGTGCAGGCGCAGATCGGCGAAGTCATCGGCTGGCGTAATCTCTTCTGGGCACTGTCGGATGCGATGGTGGGCACGCCCGATGCGTGGATCGACGGTCACGTGCTGCCCAACGCGCGGGCGGGTTCGAGCTACCGCATGCTCGCCACCGATGCCTACCCGGCCGTGCGCTCGATCGTGGAAAAGGTGATCGCGTCGGGCCTCATCTATCTGCCCTCCCATGCCAGCGACATGAAAAACCCCGAGATTGCCAAGTACCTCGCCCGCTACGTGCGCGGCTCCAACGGCATCGACTACAAGGAGCGCATCAAGACGATGAAGCTGCTGTGGGATGCGATCGGCAGCGAGTTCGGCGCGCGCCACGAGCTCTACGAAATGAATTATGCGGGCAGCCACGAGCTGGTGCGGCTGTTCCCCTTGCAGCAGGCGCAAGGTTCGGGCCAATTGCGCGAGATGACGGCCTTCGCCGAGCGCTGCATGGCCGACTACGACGAGAACGGCTGGCTCGATCCCGATTACATCTCGAATGCGGATGTGTTCAGAGGGCCGACGTGAGCGGTGTCAGGCTGAGGCCAGACACCGTTCGGCCATGTCGACACGAACGAGATGCACGGTCTGGCCCGCGTCGGCGTGCACATCGAGGTTGCCACCGGGTGGACAGTACACGGCGTCTTGCGGACCAATTCGTTCGTGGCGGCCGTCGATCGTCACGATGGCCTGTCCGCCAGCGATCACCCAGAGTTGGGGCGAACGAGCAACTGGTTCGGCGATGCGGCGACCTGCGTCGAGCGTGATCATGCCGAGCGCCAAACGCGTATTGGCGATTGTGACGCCCGCCGTCCCATCGATGCCGAGCTGTGGGCAGCCGACCCAATGAACGGTGGGGGCATGTGACCCTGCCGGCCCGAGATCGCGCCTCGCGATCAGCCGCACGTCATCGTTGGCCGGATGAGGCCCCGGACCTTCCGCATACACCGACACGCCCCAGCGTTCGATGGCATCGTTGACCCAGAGCAGATTCAGGTCCTGCTTGCCGATCGTGCGCACGCCGTGCGGCACGCCCTTGGGGATATAGAGGCAGTCCCAAGGCCCCGCGACATGCGTGTTGCCGACGCCATCGAAGCTTTCGCATTGGCCCTCGAGGATCACGTAGATCTCGTCGATGGTGTGCGTGTGCACGCCGGGTTGGCGATTTCCCATGGCCATATCCATCAGCCCGACCGCGCAGTGCCGGCTCTCGACGGCGATATCGGGGTTCGTATTGATGTACCCCTGCGGTCCCCCCATCCACGTGATGAGCGAGCGCTGAAAGCCCGGCTCGCGCGCCCGCAGTACCGTCCAGGACGGCTCCAGATCGCGATTGCGAACGATGCGACACGCCTCAGTCATGTCCGACCTCCTACTCTAGGAGAAAAGGGGTCGGGCTCCCCCGAGCCCGACCCCTCTGCCGTCGTGTGCGTGTGAGCGCGGGCTCCCGTTACTTCTTGTCACCCCAGTAGTGAGCCTTGGTGATGTTGTAATCGGGATAGACCGAGCCCCGCAGCGGCACGACTTTGCTGGCGTAGACGCGTTGGCTTTCGGAGACTTTCTTGAAGAACGGATTCTTGGCGCTCTCCTCGATGACCATTTGGTCCCACGTTTCGAGGATCTTTTTCAAGATGTCTTCGGGCGTGCGGTGGATCGTGACGCCGTGCTTCGTCTTGAGTTCTTCCATGGCTTCGACGTTCCACAGATTGGTCTGCAGACGCTGCATGACGGTTGCTTCCCACGCGGCCGTCTTCATGATCTGCTGCTGATCAGGCGGCATCTTGTTCCACGATGCCAAGTTGAACAGAAGCTCGAGGATCGGCGAAATCTCGTGCACGGAGGGCATGTAGTAATGCTTCCAGGCGAGATGGAAGCCGATCTTCATGTCGTCGACGGGGCTCGCCCATTCGGCGCATTCGATCAGGCCGCGCTCGGCGGCAGGCAGAATTTCACCACCGGGCATATTGACGACGCTCATGCCCGATTTGGCAATCAACTCGGCGAAGATACCGGTCTGGCGGCATTTACGGCCGCGCAGGTCCGCCCAGTCTTTGACCGGTTTGGCATACCAGCCGAACACTTGGTACCCCACCCAGGCGACCGGGATGACGGTGACATCGCGTTTCAACTCTTTCTGATAGAGCTCGTGATAGAGCTCGAGCCCACCGCCCGTGTGCAGCCAACCGTAGAAGTCGAGCTCGTCCATGCCGAAGGGGCCACCGGGCGTGGCGCCGAAGAGACCGGCAGCGCGATGCTTGCCGACCCAATAGGCGGATGCCGAATAGCCACCGTCGACGACGCCTTTGTGCACGGCGTCGAGTACTTCGAAGGCTGGAACCACCGTGCCTGCCGCCAACCCCTCCATATCGATGCGGCCTGCCGACATCGTCTTCACGCGGTCCGCCCACAACCGGAAGCCGTCCATCGCCACGCTGGTGGGGGGGAAGCTCGCCTGCACGCGCATCTTCGTCTGCGCCGAGGCAGGCACCCAAGTGCTTGCCAGCAGCACCGCTGCGGCCATGCCGCCGGAGAACCAAGAGACTTTCGACATACTTTTTTCCTCCCGAGAGCGCGCCGTCGTGATGCAGCGCGCTTGGAGGCTATGACCCATCGGTGCGGGTCGTCAATATGTCGCAGAGTTTTGCGGGGTCGCGAGGAGCGCTAGGTCTTGTCGGCGTAGGGGTTTTCGCCTTTGCGCAGATAAAAGCGGATGGGCGTGCCGGGCAGGTCGAAGGCCTGGCGCAGGCTGTTGATCATGTAGCGCACGTAGGATTTGGGCAGCGCATCGGGTCGTGAGCAGAACGCAACGAACGTCGGGGGACGTGTCGAGGGCTGCGTCATGAAGCGAATACGAATGCTGCGCCCGGCTGCAGCTGGGGGCGTATGCCGGGTGACGGCGTCCTTGAGCCAGAGGTTGAGCGCCGAGGTGCCGACGCGGCGGTTCCACACGGCGTGAGCGTCCAGTACGGCTTTCATGACGTTGTCGACGCCACGGCCCGAAAGCGCCGACACCGTGACGATCGTCACGCCGGTGGCTTCCGTGAACGTGTCGTCGACGCGCTCGCGTAGGTCCTTCAAAACTTTCTGTTTGTCTTCGACGAGGTCCCACTTGTTGATGGCGATGATCAGACCGCGGCCTTCTTCGATGACGCGATTGCCGATGGTGAGGTCCTGCTGCTCGAGCGGGCGTTCGGAATCGATCAGCAGCACGACCACTTCGGCAAAGCGAATGGCGCGAATGGCGTCGCTGGCCGAGAGCTGTTCGGCGGCTTCCGAAATGCGCGCCTTGCGCCGCAAGCCGGCTGTGTCGAACAACCGAATGGTGCGGCCGCGCCAGTCGAAATCAGTCGAAACGGAATCGCGCGTCAAGCCGGGCTCGGGTCCCGTCAACATGCGTTCTTCGCCCAGGATCGTGTTGACCAGCGTCGATTTGCCGGCATTCGGCCGCCCGACGATGCAGACGCGAACGGGCGCGCTCGACAGGGCCTTGGAGAAATCCTCTTCCTCCGGCGCCGGTTCCTCGACGGGGGCCGGCTCGGCCGAGCGGCGGCGCCGGCGCGGGGCGTGTTTCGCTTCGAGCCCCAGCGCCGACAACATTTCCGCTTCGAGATCACCCAGACCTTCGCCGTGCTCGGCGGAGATGGCGATGGGGGCGCCCAGTCCCAATGCGAACGCCTCGTAGAACCCGGCCTCCGCGGCCCGCCCCTCGCTCTTGTTGGCGACCAGCACCACGGGCTTACCCGACGTGCGGGCAATGCGCGCGAATGCCGTGTCGGCGGGCACGACACCGGCCTTGGCATCGATCACGAACAAGATCAGATCGGCGCGCGTGATGGCCGACTGCGATTGCGCGCGCATGCGGGCGGGAATGGAGCCTTCGGCGGCATCCTCGAGCCCGGCGGTATCGACGAGCACGATGGGGTGGCCTGCGAGGTCGGCTGGCCCCTCGCGCCGGTCGCGCGTCAGTCCGGGAAGATCGGAGACCAACGCCGCGCGCGTGCTGGTCAAACGGTTGAACAGCGTCGACTTGCCGACGTTGGGGCGGCCGACAATGGCGATATTGGGTGGGGAAACGGCGGTCACGGAACGAACCTCGGGGGACGGGAATAGGGGAGGTACGCCCTCACAGCCCCCGCCGCAAGGGCGCCAATGGTTTCGAGGCGTCGCGGCGATGCGTCAGGCGGGCTTGTCGAGGCAGGACACGAGGCTGGCAGCGAGGCTTCGCAGCAGCTCGAAATAGTGGTCGGGACCCGCAGGAATGGCCGCGCCCAGGGGGTCGAGGACCCCACGGCGGACTGTCGTGCCCTCGACGACGCTCTCCACGATGCGAGGCTCGAACTGCGGTTCGGAAAAAACGCATATCGCGCCCGACTGCCGGATCTTGCCCCGCAGGTCGGCCAGCCGTTTGACGCTGGGCGAAACGTCGGGGCTGACCGTGACCGAGCCGACGGCGGCGAGGCCGAAGCGGTGCTCGAAATACTGATAGGCGTCGTGGAAGACGACATAAGGTTTGGCGGCGATGGGCGCGAGTTGGCGTTCGATGTCGGGCGCCAGAGCGTCGAGCTTGCCCTCGAGGGCGCGCGCATTCGTGCGGAACCGCTCCGCGTGACCCGGTGCGACGGCCGCCAGTGTCTCGGCGACGTGGCGAGTGATGACTTTGGCGTTGTCGGGATCGAGCCAGATGTGTCCATCTCGCCCGCCTTTGGCATCGCCGGCAGGGGTGTGGGCGTGGGACGGCCCGTGCGCGTGTGCGCCGCCTTTGGTCGAATGGGCGTGGGTCTCGAACGCCGCTCCCGTGCGCAGGTCGAGCAGCGTCAGCCCCGGTGTGGCTTCGAGCGTCACCAACTGCACGGTTTTGGGAAGCGATCGCACGAGCCGAGCCGTGAACGGCTCGAGGCTCTCCGACACGCGAAAGACGACGCGGGCCGCATTCAGCGCCTTGGCGTCCGATGGTTTGAGCGTGAACGTGTGCGGCGATCCCGCGCCCTCGATCAGCAGGCGGGGCTGGCCGACGCCCGCCATCACCGCCGCCACCAACGCATGGATCGGTTTGATCGTGACGACGACATCGAGGTCGTTGGCAGCAAGGCGCGTCGGCATCAGGCACACCAGGGCAGCGAGTGCTGATGCCGTGAGCGCTGTCGCAGTCCGTGTCGATCTAGTCATGGTGCCATCCGCTGCTGCTCGCTTGCGCGGTCGAAACGCGATCGCACGTTCTCAGCGAAGTGTAATAACATTACACTCACTCGAAATCGACACCTCGATTGCGCAGAAGCGGACCACAATCAGAGCAATTCAGTTCACGACGCCAGCCCCACTCCCGACGTCACTCCCGCGCAGGCGGGAGCCCACGGCACGGGTCCGCGAAGCCGTACTTTCCATTTCGACGTGTCGTGGGTGCCCGCCTGCGTGGGCATGACGTTGAACTTGTGTTGATCGCGCTGCGTCTGCCTGTTTGCGCCCCTGCGCAGCTCACGCGTTGCCAGCAGCGTTGCCATTGTGTCGCACCATGTCCTCGCGTAGCCTCAGTCCCAACTCGACCTCGTCGAGACGCAGCGGTGGCCGACAACCGCATCCATTGGGAGGAAGACTATGGGAATTGGCCGTACTCTCGCCGCAGGCGTTCTTGCGTGCGCAGCGCCTCTCGCGCTCGCCGTGCCGGGCTGGGCGCAAGGCGCCGAAAGCTGGCCCAACAAACCAGTCCGGGTGATCATCAACTTCGGGCCCGGCGGGACAGCCGACAATTCCATGCGGCCGTTCGCTGAGCGGCTGTCGAAAGCGCTCGGCCAAACGTTCGTGCTGGAGCATCGCGGCGGGGCGTCGGGGGCCATAGGCATGGAGGCCGTCGCCAAGGCCGCACCCGATGGGTACACGTTTGGCGTCACGCCGGCGTTGAGCATGATCATCGTGCCGCATCTGCGCAAGGTTCCCTACGATCCCTTCAAAGACTTCGTGCCCGTGACCCAGTTCACCGACGGCGTGCTGTTGTTCGCCGTGCACCCCTCAGTGCCTGCGAACAACATTTCGGAATTCGTCGCGCACGCGAAAAAGAACCCCGGCAAACTGAGCTGGGGCACGGCGGGCGTGGGGTCCTACGGCCACATCATGTCGGAAGTGTTCAAGCTCGAAGCGGGTGTCGACATCCTGCACGTGCCCTATCGCGGAGGTGGCGAGTCGCTCGCGGACTTCCTCGCTGGCGTCGTGCAGGTGCATGCCGATCCCAACACGATGCCGCATGTGGCTGCGGGCAAGTCGAAGCTCTTCGCCGTGCTCGATCGCCAGAGATTGCCCGAGTATCCCGACGTGCCGACGCTGAAGGAAATTTATCCCGCAATTGATTTCCTCGCCTGGTTCGCGGTGTTCGCACCGGCTGGCACACCTCAGCCGATCGTGCAGAAGTTGGCTGCCGAAATGAACAAAATCGCGCGCGAGCCGGACTTGAAATCGCTGTTGGCGAAAGCGGCCATCGCGCCGGTGGCCGGCACACCCGAGGACTTGTCGGCGCTCCTGAAGAAGGATTACGACCGCTTCGGCGAGTTGATCCGGAAACTGAATATCAAGGCGGAGTGATCCGCTCGATGTGAGGGGTGAGCCCCGACGGACGGCGGGCACCCGTCGCCGTCGGGAAATCGATTTCGCGAGGCGAACCGGAGCCAAGGCTCCGCGCAGCAGCCCGTGCCCTCTCCCGCCGTCGGGCGCGGGGCAACGAGACAGAAAAGGAGGCGGATCAGAAACCGAGGGAGAGACAAGGATGACCTTTTCGCGTTGGTTTGCGCAGGCGCTGGTGATCGGAGTATTGAGCGTGTGCGCCAGCTCGGCCGCGTCCGCCCAAGGCGCCGCAGAGTGGCCCAACAAGACGGTGCGCATCATCGTCAACTTCGCGCCCGGCGGTTCGGCCGACAACTCCATGCGGCCCTACGCCGAGCGCCTATCGAAAATCCTCGGGCAACAATTCGTGCTCGAGCATCGCGGGGGCGCTTCGGGTGCCATCGGCCTCGAGGCCGCGATGAAATCACCGCCCGACGGCTACACGTTCGTCGTCACGCCGGGCTTGAGCCTGATGATCGTGCCGCATTTACGCAAAACGGCCTACGACCCGCTCGTCGACCTGAAGCCCGTGTCCATGTTGACGATCGGAACGGTGCTCTTCGCCGTGCATCCGACGGTGCCGGGAAATTCCGTTCAGGAGGTGCTGGCTCACATCAAGCAGAACCCCGGAAAGCTCAGTTGGGGCACGGCCGGCATCGGCTCGATGGCGCACATTTTGACGGCAATGGTGAACAAGGAAGCCGGCGTCAACATCCTGCACGTGCCCTATCGCGGGGGCGGGGAGTCGCTCGCTGATTTCCTCGCGGGCGTCGTGCAGATCCATGCCGATCCCAACACGTTTCCCCACATCCCCGCGGGCAAGGCCAGACTGCTGGCCGTCATCGATCGGCAACGCCATCCCGATTACCCCAACGTGCCCATGCTGAAGGAAATCTTCCCGTCTATGGATTTCATCGGCTGGTTCGGCGTGTTCGCACCGCCCGGCACACCCGACGATATCGTACGCAAGATGGCCGACGAAATGGCGAAGATCGCCAAAGACCCGGAGATGGAGACCTTGCTGCGCAAGGTCGCATTGGCCCCGACTGCTGGGCCACCCGATGAACTCGCACGACAATTGAAGAAGGATTTCGACCGCTACGGCCGGATCATTTCCGAATTCGGCATCAAGGCGGAGTGAGCCGTCGATGAGGCCTTCAAGGATGGCGCGGGGTCTGTGCATTTTCCCCGTCATCCTGGCCGAGGAGCGGCACGCGACGAGCGCCGGGACCCAGCGTCAAGAGCGCCCGAAGGGCACGATATCGAGTGCTTTGCACGCATGTTGCGCTGGGTGCCGGACATCATGCTTGCGCGCCGTCGGCACGACGCTCGGCCTGCGGCCTCACCTTTCCGGGAAAGAGGAATTGCATCGCCCGTGCGCGCTCAGCGCCCCGCCACCATTGCCGCCGTGCCGCGATCCTGATTAGATCGGGGTCCCGCACCGATGACCAAAACACGAGGACACGCCATGCTGTACGAACTTCGCGTCTATGATTGCTGCCCCGGTTGCCTGCCGGCGCTGCTCAATCGCTTCCAGAACCACACCACGAAAATCTGGGAACGTCACGGCATCCGCCAGGGCGGCTTCTGGACGACGCTGATCGGCAACTCCAATCATCGCCTCACCTATTTTCTCGTTTGGGAAAGCCTCGCCGAGCGCGAGCAGAAGTGGGCGAAATTCCAGGCTGATCCCGAGTGGAACAAGGCGCGCGCCGAAAGTGAAAAGGACGGTCCCATCGTCGCCAACGTGGTGAGCGAAATTCTTACCCCCACCGCGTTTTCGAGCGTGAAGTAAGCGCGCGATGACCCGGCCGCCAGGAGTCCACGTGGAATGAAAATCGTCTTCCACGGTCGCAACGCGCAGACCTTCGAGCCGGGCTTTGGCACCCTCATCGGCGAGGCACACGACATCGTGTGCGTCGCCGACCTGCCGTCGAGCGCCGCCGAGATCGCAGCCATCCGCGCAGCCGACGTCGTAATCGGTGTCGCGCTCGATCGCACGCATCCCAAACCCGAAGCGCTTCGCCTCTATCACGCGCCCGCCGCTGGCGTCGACGCGATCGACCGGTCGTGCTTGCCGGTCGGCACGCCGCTGTGCTGCTGCTTTGGCCACGAGCAGGCCATTGCCGAATACGTCATGGCGGCGCTGCTGATGCGGCACGTGCCGATCGGGACCGCCGACGCCGATTTGCGCGCGGGTTCGTGGTCCTATTGGCCAGGCGCTGGCGCCACCGCGCGCACGGAACTCGGCAGCGGCACGCTGGGCGTTTTGGGCTATGGCCACATCGGCCGCGAGATTGCGCGCCTCGCCAAAGCGTTCGGTATGCGGGTCACGGCGGCCAACCGCACACGGGTTCCAGTAGGCGGAGCCGTCGACGAAAGCTTCGGCCTCGACAGGCTCATGGAATTCATGGGGTCGGCGGATTTCATCGTCTCGTCCCTGCCGATGTTGCCGGCCACCAAAGGCCTCATCGGCGTCGAAGCGCTCGCCGCCATGCGGCCGCACGGCGTGCTCGTCAATGTGGGACGCGGGCCGGTGATCGATGAAGATGCGCTTTATGCGGCGCTCGTGGCGCGACGCATCGGCGGTGCCATCATCGATACGTGGTGGACGTATCCGTCGGCGACCGACCCCGCGCCGCGTCCCAGCCGGCATCCCTTTCACGAGCTCGACACCTGCACGGTCACGGCGCACATGTCGGGTTGGTCGACGGGCACCATTCGCCGTCGTCAGAAAACGATGGCCGACAACGTTCGTCGTCTCGCGGCCGGCGAACCCCTCGTCAACGTCGTCTGACCGACACCCCTATTCTCCCGACAGGACATCGCCATGGTCGAGCGCATTTCGCACTGCTGCCATTGGGGCGCCTTCGATGCGCTTGTCGCGGAGGGCCGCATCGTCGGCATCGAGGCGTGGCCGGGTGATCCTGCGCCCTCGCCCATGCTGGCGGCGATCCCCGATCAGATGGACCCCGCCGTGCGCATCGATCGCCCCTACGTGCGCGAGGGCTGGCTGAAACACCGCGACGACAGCGATCGCACCGCGCGGGGCCGGGAGCGTCTCGTGCCCATCGGCTGGGATCAGGCGCTGGATCTGGTCGCGGCCGAGATCGATCGCGTGCGCAAAACACACGGCAACGATTCGATTTTTGCAGGCTCCTACGGCTGGACGAGTGCGGGGCGCTTTCATCACGCCCAGTCCCAAGTCAAGCGGCTGATGAACTGCGTCGGCGGCTACACGACCCATGTCGATACCTACAGCGTCGGCGCGGGCGCGGTGATCGCGCGCCACATCATGGGTGGCGATGGCTACGGCGCACCCAATTCGATCAAGTTGATGGCCGAGCATACCGAGCTGCTGCTGGTCTGCGGGGCGATGTCGCCACGCACCGCTCAAGTGGAAGCCGGCGGCGTCGGCCGCCACATGTTGGCCACTCATCTGCACCGCCTGAAGGCGCGCGGGGGCCGTATCATTCTGGTGTCGCCGCGCCGCGACGATTGCCCCGACGACGTCGACGCGGAGTGGTGGCCGATCATTCCCAACACCGACACCGCCCTGCTGATCGGGCTCGCGGGAGAAATCGTGGCAGCCGGTGCGCACGATGCCGAGTTCCTGGCGCGCTGTTGCAGTGGAGCAGACGCGTTCCTCGCCTATTTGCGCGGCGACACCGACGGCACGCCCAAGACGGCTCAGTGGGCTGCCGCCATCACCGGTCTCGACGCCGAAAAAATCCGCGGGCTCGCGCGCGAACTGACCGTCAAACGCAGTTTCATCACGCTGAGTTATGCCTTGCAACGCGCCGTGCACGGCGAACGACCCTGGTGGGCGGGGGCGGCACTCGCCGCCGTTGCCGGCCAGATCGGTCATGCGGGCGGCGGTTTCGCCTATGGCATCGGCTCCGTCGCCAACGCCAATAGTCATATTCCGTTGTCGTCGGTTGCGGGCTTCCCACACGGCAGGAAGCCCAACGCCAGTTTCATTCCCGTGGCGCGCATCGCCGACATGTTGCTCGAGCCGGGTGCGCCATTCACCTATCAGGGCAAGACGCACCACTACCCCGACACGCGTCTGGTTTATTGGGCGGGCGGCAATCCCTATCATCACCACCAGGATCTGGCGCGTTTCGAGCGCGCCTGGGCCGTGCCTGAAACCATCGTCGTGCAGGAGATCGCCTGGACCGCGACCGCCAAGCGCGCCGACATCGTGCTGCCCGCGACGACGACGCTCGAGCGCGACGACATTTCTGGCGGCCGCCGCGCCGACATGGTGTTCGCCATGAAGCAGGTGGTGGCGCCGTTCGCCGACGCACGCTCCGATTTCGAGATCATGCGCGCCATAGCGGCCCGGCTCGGCGTCGAAGCGGCGTTCAGCGAAGGCCGCGACGAGATGGGCTGGGTGCGCCACCTCTACGACGAAACCCGCGTGGCGATGCGCGCGCGCGGTGGCGATATGCCGGCCTTCGACGACTTCTGGAAGATCGGACACGCCGAGATCCCGGAAGGCCCGCTCGAGCCCGCCTTCGCGCGCTTTCGCGCCGATCCCGAAAACAATCGCCTTGCCACGGAATCGGGAAAGCTCGTTCTCACCAGCCGCACACTCGAGGCCTGCGCCTATCCCGATTGCCCGCCGTATCCCCGGTGGGACCCGCCCGCTGAGTGGCTCGGGTCCCCCCTTGCCGATCGCTATGGGTTCCATCTGCTCACCGCCCAACCCGATGGCCGCCTGCACAGCCAGCTCGACTACGGCCGCGCGTCGCAAGGCCAGAAGCAGGCGGGCCGCGAAGCCGTGCTCATGAACGCGGGCGATGCGCAGCGCCTGGGGCTTGCCGAGGGCGACACGGCGCTGCTGTCCAACGCGCGCGGCCGGTGCCTCGCCGGTGTGCGGCTCACGGATAGCCTGCGTGCGGGCGTGGCGATCCTGCCGACGGGCGCGTGGCATCAATCCGTCGACTCCGCCGAGGGGCCGCTCGACATCGCCGGTAATCCCAACGTGTTGACGCTCGATGTGCCGGCCTCGGCGTTCTCTGGCGGCTGCGCGGCGCACACCTGTCTCGTCGCCATCGAGCGCTATGATGGCAATGCGCCGCTGCCATCACTCGGCAGACCGGAGCTGCTGCGCGCCGTTTGAGGTAGCTTCGATGACGTCGCGCGGGGCGATCCATCGGCGTCCGGTGGGGCCGTCACCGCGAAACCGCCGCTCGGCGTAAACGTCGGGTGGAAGCCAGGGCCGCGGGCGGTTGCGCCAGTAGGGCGCGGTGCCGCTGCGCGGTGGCCGCAGGCCGTCAGGTTGGCGCCACCGAAGCGGCGGTCGATCGACGTAGCGGCGATCCGACAGGGAGCGCGCTCTGTAGCCGTCGAGAAAGCCACGGCGATAGTCCGCCGAGACCGTGGGCAACGTCGCTGGCGCCGAGTTCGCGATCGGCGATTGGGCGGCAACCGGCACACTGCTCAGGGTTGCCGCGAGCATCGCTCCTGACAGGGTGCGCCCTATCCACATCGTCCTGATCCTCGCTCGTTGAACGGACCAGACCGACGATAGGCGCCTTCAATGTTCCCGTAAAGTTCTCAAATATCTTGCCGCGACAGGGCTGTGGATTACTCGTCGACGGGCCGCCCGCGTCCTCGCTTGATCTCGCCGCGATGTTTCTTCGCCTCGTGGCGGCGCTCGCGCGAGGCCCGCGTCGGCTTGGTCTTGACGCGCGGCTTGGGCGGGTACCAGACGGCCTCGATCAGCTCTTGCAGCTTCTCGCGCGCGTCGGCTCGGTTCATCTCCTGCGTGCGGAAGGTATCGGAGCGAATGACGAGTACGCCGTCTTTCGTGAGCCGTCTGCCGGCCGCGCGCGCGAGGCGTACGCGCACGGGCTCGGGCAGCGTCAGACTGTTGCGCACATCGAAGCGCAGCTCGACGGCGGTCGAGACCTTGTTGACGTTCTGGCCGCCGGGACCCGAGGCGCGCATGAACGTCTCGACGAGTTCGCTATCGTCGATGACCGGGATGCGGGACTTGAGCGTCATATCGGGTCCAGCCCGCGCCGAGCGGCCTGCCTCCCGTGGGCGTGATCGGCGGGCGGCACGCTCAGTCACCCTTCGCGACGGAAATGTCGGGCGCATCCTCGTTCTTCATGCCCTGCACGTGATAGCCGGCATCGACGTGATGCACTTCGCCGGTGACGGCGCGCCCGAGGTCCGACAGCAGATAGAGCCCCGAGCTGCCCACCTCCTCGATCGTCACGGTGCGCCGCAGGGCGGAATTGTATTCGTTCCACTTCAAAATGTAGCGAAAGTCGGCGATTCCGGAGGCCGCCAGCGTCTTGATCGGTCCCGCCGAGATGGCGTTGACGCGGATGTTCTTCTTGCCCAGATCCGCCGCCAGATAACGCACGCTCGCTTCCAGTGCGGCCTTGGCGACGCCCATGACGTTGTAATGGGGCATGACCTTTTCGGCGCCGTAATAGGTCAGCGTCAGCATCGAACCGCCCGTTGTCATGAGCTTTTCGGCGCGCTGCGCGAGTGCGGTGAACGAGAAGCACGAGATCAACATCGTCTGCGTGAAGTTCTTCTCGCTGGTGTCGACGTAGCGCCCGTCCAGCTCGGCCTTGTCGGAAAAGGCGATGGCGTGCACCAGGAAATCGAGCCGGCCCCATTCCTTCTCGAGCGTGGCGAACACCGCGTCCATGGAGGCGGCATCGGTGACATCGCAGGGCAGCACCAGCCGCGAGCCCACACTCGCCGCCAAGGGCTCCACGCGCTTGCGCAGCGCCTCGCCTTGATACGTGAACGCGACCTCGGCCCCTTGCGCGGCACACGCCTGGGCGATGCCCCAGGCGATCGAGCGATTGTTGGCGACGCCCATGACGAGCCCGCGCTTACCCCGCATCAGAGTGCCGGTGGGGACGGCGGCATCGCCGGAATCTGTCGTCATGGGTCGCGTCCTCGACTTGTCGGTCTCGAAACTCGAACTTCGAGAGGGTCCTACACACCTGTATCGTCCGGTTCATACGAGGTATGCGGCTGGTCGGGCAAGTCTGGCATTGGTGTCGCCAGGTAGACCACGGCTGGCGATGCTACTGTCGATTGGCTTGTCGAAAGCCGAAACCAGCCCCAAATTGGAGGCCGTCCCGCTGACAGGAGGTTGCCCGATGAAGCTTTTCTACGCCCCAGGTGTCTGCTCGCTCTCCCCCCATATCGTGCTCGAGGAAGCGGGCGTGCCGCACAGCCTGGTCAAAACCGACATTCGCGCCAAGACCATCGAGGGCGGGGGTGATTACACGGCGACCAATCCTCTGGGCTACGTGCCCGCCCTGGAACTGGATGACGGCACCATTCTCACGGAAGGGCCGGCAATCGTTCAATATATCGCCGCCAAGGCGACTGGAAAAAACCTGACGCCGCCAGCGGGCTCGGTTGCCCATTTTCAGATGCTGAGCTGGCTCAATTTCATTTCCTCGGAACTGCACAAAGGCTTTTCGCCCTTGTTCAACCCTGCCATGCCCGACGAGGCCAAAACGATCGCCCGCGAGCGCCTGCTGATCCGCTTGGCGCATGTCGACGCACAGCTCGCCGGCAAGGACTATCTGATGGGCTCTGCTTTCACGCTGCCCGATGCTTACCTCTTTACGGTGCTGCGCTGGACCGTCCCGCTGAAAATCGATCTGGCGCCCTATTCCAATCTCCAGGCGTTCCAGAAGCGTATGGAAGCCCGGCCGGCCGTTCGCGCCGCCATGAAAGTGGAAGGCCTGATCACCTGAACTGGGGTGTCACAAGCGATCGATGCGCGCCTTGCCGACGTCAACTGACGTCGGCAAGCGTGGGGAGTGGATCGCCGCGCAGGAACGGCTCGATCAAGGCCATGAAGGTGTCGAGCTTGTCGTGGTGCACCCAGTGGCCCGCATCCGCGACGCGCACGATTTCGGCATTCGGGAAATGCTGGGCGCGCCCGTCTTTGCGGGGGTCCGACGCCCAGCTCTCCGCCCCGTAAATGAGCAGCGAGGGGCACGTGACCCGCTGCCACAACGCTTCCACATCGGCTTGCGCGATGTCGTAGGGCAACGACACCCGCACGTAGTTGTCGAATTTCCACGAGAACGTGCCGTCTTCATTCTGGTTGATGCCGTGCAGCGTCAAGTGTCGCGCCTGCTCGGCGGACAGATGCTTGTTGGCCTCCTGCATGCGCTGCGTTGCCTCTTCCACGGTCGCATAGCGCCGCGAGCTGCGTCCAGAAGCGGCCCGCTGCTCGGCGATCCAATCGCGAAACCGCTCGTCGATGGTTTTCTTGGCCGCGTCGGCCAACGAGCGCGGCGAGCGCCCCAAGCCCTCGATGGCGACGATGCGCTTGACGGTTTCGGGCAAAACACCCGCGTACCGCATGGTGATCGAGCCGCCCAGCGAATGCGACACGATCGTGACGGGCGCGAGCTTCAATTGATGGATGAGTTGGGCCAGATCGTAGACGTAACCGGTCGTGCCGTAGTTGGCGCTTTTGGACCACTCGCTGTCGCCGTGGCCGCGCAGGTCGGGCGCGATGACATGCCAGTCTTTGCGCAGCCGTCGCGCCACCCAGTCCCAGTTGCGACAGTGATCGCGTCCCCCGTGCAGCAGAATGAGGGGCGGCGCGTCGGGATTTCCCCAATCGACATAATGCAGGCGCAGCCGCTGCGAAAAGTAGATGCGCGACGTCGGTCCGCCCTGCTCGTCGATGGTCATGGCCTCTCGGGCTCCGCCTGGGGTGGGAAAGATTATGGGTGTGGTCTGAAGGAGTGGCAAGACGCACGTCAGGCATCGGCTGTCGTGGCAGCCGAAAAGCGCGGACGAGACGCGCACCTGTCAAGCGGCGCGTCCACCGCGCCATTTGAGCCGCGCCACATCGATGTCGCGCTTATGTTCGGCGTGCCAAAGATCGTATTGCAGCTGGAGTGCCAGCCAAAACCGCGCGCCGTTGCCGAAAGCACGCCCCAGTCTTTGCGCCATCTCCATGGAAACCGACTTCTTTTCGTTCACGAGATCGGACAGTGTCGGGCGCGAAACTTTCAGATGGTCCGCCAAATCGGTGATCGTCATGCCCAGCGCCGGCAGAATATCCTCCCGCAGATACGAACCAGGATGCGGGGGCGGAGATCCCAGTCCGTCCTGATCAATTGCCATGATAGTCCTCCATGCCCACGTCGAATGGTCCAGCTTCATCCCACCTGTACGTGATACGCCAGTTACGCGAAATCCAGACTGCAAATGTCCCGCGACGGGGACCTCCCAATTCGTGTCAGCCGAATCCGGGCATGTCCAAATCCTGCGGTGCAACGGCGACATTCAAAGCGCCCAGGATTCTGGCAACTTTCGGCTTCCATTGCGGATTGATCTTGCTGGCGTCGCCGCGCCGGGCGAAGCGCCGCAACGCAGCATTCTTGAGCCGCCGGATGTCGAGCTTGACGTGTGTGTGTCATATCGATCTGGGCGACGTCAAGCGTCACGCGACAGTTGACGCAATCATCATGCCGTGACGTGGTGAGACCGAGCCGAATTCGCAACACTCCCAAGCAGCGGCAACCCTCGACAAAGCCCGTTGTTTGGATTTCAGAGGAAGACCAGACAGGGCGGTCCTCGAGCTCAATCCCACCACCACGACGACGACGAGCGGCTCACCCGATAGGGTGTCGCCACGAAGCGGCGATCGCGTTCGCGCTCGAAGCCGCGACCGACGCGCTTTTCAGCGACGATGCGGCGGACGCTGGCGCGGGCTTCTTCTTCGCCCCGCGTCTGCACGATGAAGTCGGTGCCTTTGCCGGTTTCGAAGCTCGGACCCAGATCAGAGACGATCAATGACGAGCCCACATGCAGCGACGGCAGGACGCGATCGAGAATCTCTTTGGGAAATTCCAGACGATCGAGGGCCGCGAGGGCCTGCTCGCGGACGTGCGATGTCGGGGCCGACGCGTGGGTGAGGCTGCGGCCTTTGACAGAGCCGGGTTCTTCCGCCAGCCCGTCGGTGGATTTGGCTGCGGCCGTGACGAGTGACCAGTCGACGCTGCGCGTGTTGTCGCTGGCCGCCATGGCCGTGAACACGTGCGTGCCGAGGGGTTGGGTGGGGTTGCGGATGGTCATCGGCAGATCGAGCACCGCTTCGCGGTTCTGGCGGATATAGACGCGCTGCGTCGCCCGCGACACGAACACGGAGATCGGCTCGGAGAGGCGGGCGGCATCACGAACGTCGGCTTGCGCGGCAAGGCGCGCCTCGTCGGCGGTTTTAATGGCGGACTGCGCTTCTGTGAGGGCCGTGGACTTCTGCGCGGCGGTGGTTTTGGCGTCGTCATAAGCGGCGATCAATTTTTCCAAGTCTTCGATCACCTTGGTTCTTGCCTGGTCAGCTGCTTCTTTCACGGCCTCGGTACGCGCCGCCGCAACGGTGCGTTCGGCGGCCACGAGGCGTGGCGCGGCGCGCTTGTGCGCGGCTTCGGCCGCTTTGACGTCGCGCTCGGCCTTGACTGCTGCAAGCTGCGCGGCTTTGGCGGCCCGACGCGCGTCCTCCACGGCTTTGATGGTGACCATGGCGCGACCTGCGGCCGCCTTCTGACGGTTTCGTGCCGTCTCGATCGGTGAGGCCGACACAGCGCTCTCGGAGTGGGGAAGGCTCACCTCGACGAGGACCGGCGCTTCGACGCTGGCGTTGCGTGTCACCAGGCCCCAAGTCGGCATCGGTGTTTGCGCGGACGTGGCGCGCCGCTCGAACAGCGCGGGGTGGGAAATCGACACCGGTGTCGTCGGATTTTGCGTGATGACCACGCGCGTGTTGAGCTTGGTCAGCTCGAACCAGGTGCGCGCAAAGCCATGTGGCAGGCGAAGGCATCCGTGGGAGGCGGGATAGCCGGGCAAGGCGCCCGCGTGCATGGCGACGCCCGACCAGGTGATGCGCTGCATGAACGGCATCGACGCGTCGTCGTACAGATTGGAGAAGTGTTCTTCTTTCTTCTCGATGATCGAGTAGACGCCCTGCGGCGACTCGTGCCCGGTGCGGCCGGACGAAATCGGTGACGACGCGACGAGACCTTTGCGATCGTAGATGTCGAGCCGCTGGGCGCCGATGGACACCAGCGCCAACAGCGGGCTTCCCGCTTCGGGAGTGCGTGCCAGGACGGGTGCAGGAACGGCTTTGGTCTGCGTCTTTCGGTTCGTGGCTCGGGTCTGGGGCTCGGGTCTGGGGCGCTCCCACTGCGCCTGCGCGGGACCGATCAGGTCGGGCATCGTGACGCCCACGAGGCCGACCGCCAGCCCGGTCTTGATCACCGTCCGAAGCGAACGTTTTGAAAAATCACGAAAAGTGGTCACGACGCACGACTCCACGCAGATGAACTTCGCCCCAGGCCCCACCACGTTCCGCGATGGCACGATCGAGAGTATTCGATCATCCATAACACTGCGTTACGCCTCTTGGTTCACGCTACCGAGTGGAGTTTGAACTGCAACGATTATTCGGCCAGCGACCACAACTGGACCGCAACCGTGGGCGCTCCGGCAACACTCCAGGAGTGGCCACCGTTCAAAACAGCCGTCCACCGGCGATCGCGATGCCACCCATGACGATCCCGATGGCGGCGACGAGGCAGACGACGGCGCGCGATTTTCCGACGATGTGCGCTTCACGCGCGTCCTCGAAATCCGCCGCCGGTTTGCGGCCCGTCACCATCGGCCGGATGAGGTTTTCGCCTTTCCAGACGAGATAGACGAGGCTCGCGGTCACGTGCAGCGCGATGACGATCAACAGCACGTCGAACATCTGCAGGTGCCATTTCGTGGCCCAGGCCCACGCCGCGTCGGACACCTTGGCGGACAACGGCCCACCGACATTGTCATCGTGATCGTCATAGGAGAAGAGCCCGAGCACGCCCTGCCCCCCGACGAGCCCCAGCATGGCCAGCACCACCGCGCCGCCGAGCGGGTTGTGGCCGAGGAAATATCGCGGCCGCCGGCGCATAAAATCGATGGCGTAACGAGCGGAAGTCCGGGGCGAATAAAAAAATGAGCTGAACCGCGCCGTCGAACTGCCGACCAGTCCCCACAGCACCCGCCACACGACGAGCACGAGAATGGCGATGCCGTTCCACGTGTGCCACACGAGACCGGCATCGCCGTATTTGCGCGACACCCACGCCAGTCCGATCAGAACGACCAGCGTCCAGTGAAAGAGGCGCGTGGGCACGTCCCATGTGGCGACACTGAGTGGGGTATCGTCGGGGCGTGTGCTCGACGGATCCGTGCGGTTGGTCACCATGCGCGTCTCCTCCCCTCGCGCTGTCTCCGGCCGGGTCGTCAGTGCAGCGTCACGCCCGTCATGGCGTCGAGATCGGCGCGGCTCACACCGGGGGCCGTCTCCAGCACCTTCAAACCCGCGGGCGTCACTTGGAGAACGGCGAGATCCGTGATGATCATATCGACCACGCCGAGGCCGGTCAGCGGCAACGTGCACTTGGGCAAAATCTTGAGATCGATCGATCCGTCTTTTTTCTTGGCGGTGTGCTCCATCACCACGATCACCCGCTCGACGCCGGCGACGAGATCCATCGCTCCGCCCATGCCCTTGACCATCTTGCCCGGGATCATCCAGTTGGCGAGATCGCCCGTCTCAGAGACCTGCATGGCGCCCAGGATGGCGAGATTGATATGGCCGCCACGGATCATGGCGAAGGAGGCGGCCGACGAAAAGAAACTCGACCCCGGCAGTGTCGTCACCGTCTGCTTGCCGGCGTTGATGAGGTCGGCATCGACTTCGTTTTCGGTGGGAAACGTCCCGATGCCGAGCAACCCGTTCTCCGACTGCAGCATGACGCTGATGCCCGGCGGAATGTAATTGGCGACGAGCGTCGGCAGGCCGATGCCCAGGTTCACGTAAAATCCGTCGTGCAGCTCTTTGGCCGCGCGCTCGGCCATCTGTTCACGGGTCCAGGGCATTGGCGGTCTCCTCGGAAGAGGGTGGGAGTAGGGAGTAGGGAGTAGGGAGTAGGGAGTAGGGAGTAGGGAGTAGGGAGTAGGGAGTAGGGGGTTGTTTGCCAGTCACCAGCTCACGACCGGCGAACCGTTCGCTGCTCGATACGTTTTTCCGGTGTCGCATTGAGCACGATGCGTTGCACGAAGATGCCGGGCGTGTGCACGTGATCGGGATCGATTTCGCCGGTCTCGACGAGGTGTTCGACTTCGGCCACGGTGATCTTGCCGGCGGTCGCGACGACGGGATTGAAATTCCGCGCCGTCATGCGATAGACGAGGTTGCCCGCGCGATCGCCCTTCCACGCTTTGACCAGCGACACATCTGCTGTCAGCGAGCGTTCCTGCACATA
>JANOHP010000078.1:0-47301 GCA_031406575.1 Hyphomicrobiales bacterium | reverse complement strand
CGCCGCCGCGGGCCAGGATGACATCGACGCCTCCAAGGCGCCGTTGATGGATCACCTCGTCGAGCTGCGGCAACGGTTGATTTACGCCCTCCTCAGCGTGTTCGCCGGCTTCGTGCTGTGCTTTTACTTCGCCAACAATCTCTACACGCTCTTGGTGCAGCCCTACGTCTGGGCAACCCACTGGGTCGACGCGAAGGCCGACGTGAGGATGATCTTCACACACCCGGCCGAATTCTTTTTCACGCAGTTGAAATTGGCCCTGTTCGGCGCCACGTGCCTCGCCTTTCCCAACCTCGCCGCGCAGATTTGGAAGTTCGTGGCGCCGGGTCTGTACAAGGACGAGAGGCAGGCGTTCTTCCCCTATCTCATCGCCACGCCTTTGCTGTTCATTCTGGGAATTTTGATCGTCTATTTCGTCGTGACGCCCTTCATGATGTACTTCTTCATCAAGATGCAGGTGTCCTCGGCGGACCTGAAAATCGAGCTGCTGCCCAGGGTGGCCGACTACTTGTCGCTGATCATGACGCTGATCCTGGGTTTTGGGATTTGCTTCCAGCTTCCGGTAGCCCTGGCCCTGCTGGCGCGTGCGGGCTTTATCGACGGCACGCAGCTACGCCAATTCCGTCGCTACGCCGTCGTGGCGATTGCGGCGGCTGCCGGCGTGCTGTCGCCACCCGACCCCTTCTCCATGCTCGCCATGATGCTGCCGACGGTGCTGCTCTACGAGGGCTCGATCCTCGTCGTCGACCGGATCGCGGCCAACGTGCGCGCCAAGAACGAGGCTGCAGCGGCGGCGGAGTGAGTGGGGTCAGCTCGCCTGCTTCAGGGGTGTGATCTGGGATACGTCGACCGTGCGTTCAGCGTGCCAGAGATCGTGGGCGAGTTGCATGTTGAGCCACGCTAGCGCCGATCGACCGAACGCGGCCTGCAGTCTGAGCGCCATCGCCGGAGTCACGGGCTGACGTTCAGCCAGAAGGTCGTAGAGCGTCTGCCTGGAAATTCCGAGGGACTTGGCCAAGCTCGTCTTGCTGATGGAGAGCGCTGGCACGATAATTTCTCGGAGCAGTGCGCCCGGGTGTGTCGGGCAACGATGTGGTGACCGCTTGGGGTATTCAGTCATGGTTCAGTCCTTACGAATCCACTCACCCTGAAGCCTGATGCGAATGTCAGTGGTAATCTTCAAAATCCACCTGAATGGCGTCCTGTTCATCCCATCCGAACGTCAGACGCCAGTTCCTGGTAACGGTTACAGAGAAGCGCCCTTTTTGATCACCCACAAGTCTGTGGAAGCCTGAACCGGGTGTGTTCATATCTTCCGCCGTTGTGGCCGTATCGAGGGCTCCCAGGAGGATCTCGACGCGATGCAGTCGATCTGGTGGCAGCCGCGAGGCATCTCCGTTCTCCCAGTATCGCTTCAACGCCCGGCTCCGAAACGAACGAATTGCCATTGCGTTCGGCCTTGGAGCAGTGTTTCTGACCGCGTCAATGTAGGGCAATGCCTTACATTTTTCAAGCTCAACCAACATTTCGCAATTCTGGACCTGCCTCCGTCGCGAGGGTATAGGACGCTCCATCAAGTCAGATCGCAAGAGGCACCCCGCGTGTTCGACATCAAAGCTATTCGTGACAACCCGACGGTGTTCGACAAGGGCCTCGAACGGCGGGGCATCCTTGGGGAAGGCGAGGGCAAGTTTACCTCTCGGCAGATCCTGGACCTCGACGAGACGCGGCGTGCGCACGTGACGAAGCTGCAGGAGGTGCAGGCCCGGCGCAACGCGGCGTCCAAGGAGATCGGCGCGGCGAAGAAAGCCAAGGACGAGGCGACGGCGGCGACGCTGATGGCCGAGGTCAATGCGTTGAAGGACGAGTTGGCGAAAGGCGAGGCGCGCGAAAAGGAGCTGGATGCCGAGATCGAGAAAGCTCTGGCTGTCATTCCAAACTTACCGCTTGCCGAAGTTCCCTTCGGCGCCGATGAGACGGGCAACGTCGAGGTGCACCGCTGGGGCGAACCGCCGAAATTCGATTTCAAGCCCCGCCAGCATTTCGAGATCGGCGAGGCGCTGGGGCTGATGGACTTCGAGTCCGCTGCCAAGGTGTCGGGCGCCCGGTTCGTGTTTCTCAAGGGTCAATTGGCGCGGCTCGAGCGCGCGCTGGGCGCGTTTATGCTGGATATTCATACGGCCGACGAGGCGGATGGGATCGGGGGATATACGGAGGTCAATCCGCCGTTACTGGTGCGGGATGCAGCCGCCTACGGGACGGGGAATTTGCCGAAGTTCGAGGGGGATTTGTTTTCGACAAAGTTGCCAGCGAACGTTGACGACAGCACCTACCATAGACTCGGTCGGCTATATCGCGACTTGCTGGATAGGCGCAAAAAAATAAAAGAAACCGAAGCAGAAATTGACTCAGGGGTTTCCGACCGACATTCCAACAGCCTAAAGCGCGATCTTATGGCCTACAAGTATCAAGAAAGTCGCCTCGTCACGCAAATGCAAAGCGAAGTTTCCGAGACGCAATTCTATCTCATCCCCACGGCCGAAGTTTCCCTCACCAACCTCGTGCGCGAACAAATCCTCGACGAAGAGGCTCTCCCCAAGCGCTTCACCGCATGCACGCCGTGCTTTCGCTCGGAAGCGGGCGCAGCGGGGCGCGATACGCGGGGCATGATCCGGCAGCATCAGTTCACGAAGGTCGAGCTGGTGTCCGTTACCACGCCGGAGACGTCGCTGGCCGAGCACGAGCGCATGACGCAGTGCGCCGAGACGATCCTGCAACGGCTGGGGCTGCCCTATCGCACGATGTTGCTGTGCACGGGTGACATGGGGTTCGCCTCGCAGAAAACCTACGACATCGAAGTCTGGTTGCCCGGCCAGGACGCCTATCGCGAGATCTCCTCGTGCTCCGTGTGCGGGGATTTCCAGGCGCGCCGCATGGGTGCGCGCTATCGGCCGAAAGGTTCGAAGGACATCCGCCACGTCCACACCCTCAACGGCTCAGGGCTAGCCGTGGGCCGCACGCTCGTCGCTATCCTCGAGAACTATCAGCAGGCCGACGGCTCGGTGGTCATCCCCGACGCGCTGCATCGCTACATGGGTGGCGCTAAGCGGATCGCGGGCGGTTGAGATCGCCAGCTTTGATGCCCAAGCCAATGCATTCTCTGGTTCCCCGGACGAAGCATGGACCCGTAGGGGCCATGCGCAGATCCGGAGTCTTTCCCGGCGAAAGTCGCGCGCTTCTGCGACGCGGGTGGCTTCTCCAGACGCACAGACGCACAGACGTGGAGCCACTGTGGCATCGGGTAAGGATCCCGGATGGCCGCGCCCCGGGGCGCGTCCTCCGGGAAACCAGAAATTTGATTTGCGGCGTGCCCCATGTTGGACGAAATCGGATCGAGGCCGCCAACTTCCCCCTCCGATAATTCCAAATGTGACGGTCAGAAAACGGAATCGGTTGCCTGTCATGTCGTCGAAGGGGCCTCTTTCGACTCTGCCAGTGCCCGGTTCAATTCTGCACCCAGAATGATGATGAAGCCGGTGTAGTAGAAGAAAATCAGCGCCGAGAGCAGTTGTGTGAGGCCAGCATAAAAGCGCGTGTAATCGCTCACCGCCAGCCACCACGAATAGATCGTCGCCGCGAGCAGCCACAGCGCCATGCTGGCGAGCACGCCAGGCCATACCTCGCGCACCGTGCGGTGCCCCGCGACCAGCCACAGGTGATAGGTCAGCAGCTGAATGGCCGTGACACTGAGCACGATGGCGAAGCGGGTCGGTGAGGAAAACAGGCCGTGGTCGATCAGCCATCGAACCACGTGGACGTCACTGCTGGCGGCGATGGCCGGGCCCACCACCACGCCCCAGGCGACGACCAGAATTGCGACTGCCGTGATCAGCACGAAAAACGAACTCTGCAAAATGCAGAACACGAACGAGCGCACTTCTTTCACGCGATAGGCGACGTTGAGTGCGGATCGCAGGCTCTCGATGGCGCTGGTGGCGAAGAACAGCGCGACGGCGGCGCCCAAGGTCAGCAGGCCGTATTGGCTGCGGCCCATGACGCGTTCGACTTCGGGGGCGAGCGCCAGCGCGACCGGTTCAGGGGCCAGCTCGAACAGTTGCTGGATGGCATAGGTCGCCAAATCGCGACCGCCGATCGTGCCCGCCAGCGCACCCAGAAAAATGCAGAACGGAAACAGAGACAGCAGAAACGAGAACGCAATGGCACCTGCCATCGAGAACCCGCTGTCCTCGAACAGTCGCCAGAGCGCGCGACGCCAGATTCCGAGCCGTGCCTGCATGGTTGGCTCCGTAGCTTCTTGGGACACCCGTGTCACTGCCAGCGGCGTGTCAGTCGTGTGCATACGATTGCGGGTAGAACATGAACAGCGGCAATGACGCACAACCAACCCCAGTCTCGGTTCTGCATCATCGCCGCCCCATAAAGTAGGCCATTGGCGATCGCTACTGTGATCCCCGCAATCATGCCGAACACAAGGGGCGTGCGTCCGCGCCACGCAGAATAGACAACTACCAGCAGGCCTGCCGAGATGGCAGCGGGTGCACCGATCCAATGGGCAAGAAACAAGCCATAGAGAAGCACGATGGCTGTCGTGCTCGCCGATCCGTCCATTCGCTGCTGGAAGCCTTCGGTCGAAACAGCCCACGTCAGCGCGCCACTACCGAGGGCGAAGACCACCAGACCGACGATCGGCCCTATGATTGCAAAAACGAGGACAATGAGAGCGAGCCTGCCAAACCGGGTCCAGGTCATTGCGATTCCTCACTCGCCTGGCGGGGTCTGCCTCCCCCAGGGCGATTCAGTTCTCGGCGACCACCATCATAGTCCTGGTTCCCCGGACGACGCATGGACCCGCAGGGACCATGTCCAGGTCCGGGGTCTTTCCCGGTTCAGATCATTCTGCGACGGGTAAAGATCCCGGATGTCCACGCCACGGGCGCGAACTCCGGGAAACCGATGCATTACCCTCCAGCCGCCCCCCAAGGATGATTGAACACGCGTATCGACGTCAGACGTAGGTTGGGTCAAGGCCACTTGGCCGCGACCCAACATTTCCCGGCACACCGTGGAAGTTGGGTCGCGCTGCGCTTGACCCAACCTACAAGGAAAGCGCGCCGCCCCCTCAAGGAAGATTGAACACGCGTACCGGGACCAGCTCGCCCTTCTCCATCTGGCAGAGCGCAATCAATGTGCCCTTGCAGATGGCGAAGGCTTCACCGGTCATGACGGGGGCGTCGCGGCCCCGCATCAGGACGGTTTGGCCCCGCGCGAGCCGCGCCGCATCGGGTTGGCTCACGGAGATCTCCAGCAAGTCCGATAAGGCGAGTTCAATGGGCTGCAGATACTGCGCCAACGTCGCGCCGCCGTCGGGCGTCTCGTGCGCGGCCTCGAGCTCCGCGATCGTCACCGCGTTGTCGGCGTTGAAGGCGGCCACACGCGTGCGCCGCAGCGCCGTGACGTGGCCATAGCAGCCGAGCTGTCGCCCCATGTCACGCGCGAGTGCTCGCACGTAGGTGCCGCGACCGCATTCCGCCTCGAACACGGATGAGTCCGCGTCCGGCATGTCGACCAATTCGAGGCGATCGATATCGACAGGGCGCGGCTGCAACGGCACGACTTCGCCGCTGCGCGCGAGGTCATAGGCGCGCTCGCCTTCGATTTTCACGGCCGAATACTGCGGCGGCGTCTGTAGGATCTCGCCGTGATAGTCGGGCAGGATTGCTTCGATCTGGCGCCGCGTCGGGCGTTCGGTGCTCTCACGCGTAGCGCGGCCTTCGGAATCGTCGGTGTCGGTTTCGATGCCCCAGCGGACCGTGAAGCGATAGGCTTTTTGGCCGTCGACCGCGTAAGGCACGGTCTTGGTCGCTTCCCCCAGTGCGATCGGCAGCACGCCGGTGGCGAGCGGATCGAGGGTGCCGGCGTGGCCCGCCTTCTGCGCCTGATACAGCCAGCGCACTTTGCCGACCGCTTGGGTCGACGTCATGCCCTGGCCCTTGTCCAGGATGATCCAGCCGTTGATCGGATTGCCCTTCTTGCGTCGTGCCATGGAATTTCGAATGTCCGAGTTGGAGAGGTGGATGCCGCCATCGACAGAAAATAGCGGCGAAGTGGGTCCGGGTAGACAGGAAGGCGGGCGATCTGCCGCGCGATCAATCAGCGCTCCTCGCCACGCCCCGTGTCTTGGCGCACCTTGGGGCTGTCGAGCAGGGCGTCGATGCGGGTGGCTTCGTCGAAGGTCTGATCAAACTTGAAGCGCAGGTCGGGCGCGTATTTGAGGTCCAACGTACTCATCACCTCGCCGCGAATGTATTTGCGGCGCTTCTCGAGAGCGGCCAGCACTTCCGGCACGTCTTTGCCGCCGAGCGGCATGATGTAGACGGTCGCCAGGCGCAGATCGGGCGACATGCGCACCTCGGGAATGGTAATGACGTGGTCCGCCAACACGTCGTCGTGCACGGCGCCGCGGGCCAACAGTTCTGCCACCTTGTGCCGGATCATCTCGCCGACCCGCAACGCACGTTGCGAGGGACCTTTGCCCGGAGTTTCCCCCGCGCGCTGCTTTTTTCTCGCCATGATGTGTTCTGCGGCCGGAGTCGAACCGGAGGCAGCCTTTGTATTGAACCGAAGGTCGGGGCTTATAGCCCCCTGATGGGGGGAAGTCGAGCCTCGCGGCGTTCAGGCTCCGAATGGCTCTTCAGTGGCCGGAAACGGGGCGAAAAGAGCCTCGATATCGGCGGGCGTCACGGCGGCGAGCGTCGGGCGCGACCATTTGGGCGCGCGGTCCTTGTCCACGATCAGCGCGCGCACACCTTCGATGAACTCGCCGGCTTCGTAAAGGTGCGTGCACAGGCGAAACTCGACGGTCAGGGCTTGCTCGAGTCTCGTATAGGCGCGGGCGCGCCGGAGGGCTTCGAGCGTCGCTTTCAGCGCCAAGGGCGAGCGGGCGATCAAAGCTTCGCGGGTGCGGGCGGCAAATTCGCTGGTGCCATCGAGGTCCAGCGCGGCGTTGATCGCCTCGACGCTGTCGAAGGCGAAGAATTTCGCGAGATCGGCGGCGAGGGGCCCCGCGAGGGCGGACGGGCCGGGGTCGCCGGCGAATTTGGCGAGTATTGCGGCGGGCGCCTCGCTGCTGGTGCTCAAATGGTCGACCATTCCGGGTAGGCTGGCGCTGGCTACACAATGGTCGGCAAAGCCGGTGTGGATCGCATCGGCGGCCCCCATCTGCGTGCCCATCAGCGCCAGGTAAACGCCGGTCTGGCCAGGTGCGCGCGACAACAGCCACGTGCCGCCCACATCGGGAATGAGCCCGATCGTGGTTTCGGGGAAGGCGATGCGCGAGCGCTCCGTGACGATGCGTGTACCGCCCTGCGCGTGGGTCGACAGCCCGATGCCGCCGCCCATGACGATGCCGTCCATCAGCGCGATGAACGGTTTGGGATAGCGGTGGATGAGCGCGTTCAGCCGATATTCCTCGCGCCAGAACGTGCGCGCGAAGCCTGACCCTTCGGTACGCGCATCGTAGAGCGAGCGCACGTCGCCGCCCGCGCACAGGCCCCGCTCGCCAGCGCCGTCGAGGATCACGAGCGCGACGGCGGGGTCGTCTTTCCAAGCGTTGAGCGCGGCCCATATCGCGCGCACCATACCGAGAGTGAGCGCGTTCAGCGCCTTGGGCCGATCGAGCGTGATGCGTCCGGCGCGGCCTTCGACGCGGATGCGAACTTCGGATGAGGGAGCCGGCGCAGAGATGTCTGACATGGGAGTGTTGCTCAAGCCGCTGTTACGATGATGCCGGCTTTGGCCAGCGCGCTGATCTCCGATGCCGACAACCCGGCCTCGGCCAGCACTTCGGCGTTGTGTTCGCCCATGCGCGGCGACTGGCTGCGCACGCCCGGCCGTTTGCGGTCGGCGCCGAACTCGATCGGCAACGCCGGCAGCGCCGTCTTGATGCCTTCCAGACCACCCGCGCGCGACAGGATCACATCGACGAGGCCGCCGGTCGCCAGCAGGTGGGCGTCTTCGAACAAATCCTTGGGCTGGCCGACGGGCGCCCACGACACGTTCGCCTGCTCGCAACGGCGCGCCACGTCGTCCTTGGGGATGGCGGCGATGACTTCCTTCAGCGCCGGGATCAGCCACGCGCGCTCGTTGGAGCGCATGAGGTTGGTGGCGAGGCGCGGATCGGCGGCGAGCGTCTGCAATCCGAATTCCTCGCTGAAACGCGTCCACTGCTGATCGCTGGTGACGCCGATGAAGAGGTCGCCGCCTTGGCAGGCGAACACCTCGTAGATGGCCCACGCGCCGCGACGCGCTGGCATTGGCGGCATGTCCTGGCCGGTCATCGATATGCCCGCCATGTGCGTCGACATGAGAAACACCGCACTCTCGAAGAGCGCGCTGGACACGCGCTGGCCCCGGCCGGTCTGGTCGCGCTCGCGCAACGCTGCTTGCACGGCGATGACGCCGAACACCGCGCCCAGGATATCGATGATCGACGCGCCCGCGCGCAGCGGCTTGCCCGGCGGTCCCGTCATGTAGGCGAGGCCGACGTGGAACTGCACCACCTCGTCGAGCGCGGGGCGATGCTCGTAAGGACCCGCGAGATAGCCTTTCAGCGCCAGATAAATGAGGCGCGGGTTGATCGCGGTCATCTCCTCCCAGCCGCAGCCCAGTCGCTCCATCGTGCCCGGACCATAGTTCTCGAGCACGATATCGGCGTTGGCGACGAGGCGGCGCATGACCGCTTGCCCCTCGGGTTTCTTGAGGTCGATGGCGAGGCTGCGTTTGTTGCGATTGAAAGCCGCGAAAAAGCCCGCCGCAAAACCACCCAACCCCCGCGTGTGATCCCCCTTCGGCGCCGGCTCGACCTTGACCACCTCCGCGCCCAATTCCGCCAACACCAATCCCGCCATCGGCCCCATGACGGTATGACTGAACTCGAGAACTTTGAGACCGGAAAGCGGGGTGGCGGACATGGGGGCGGAGTCCTTGGGATGGGGGGCGGTGTGTGGGTGTGGGGGGCACGGTCGGGCGTTGTCCGCCACGTTGCCCCTTCTCGTCGTCGACTGGAAGCCCCCCCCCGTTCCGTTTACGCCGCTCGGCGCGTGTCGGTGGCCTGCGCGCGGGGAGGTCACCTCGATCGCGTCCAGACGGGATGCCGGTATCAATGACATCGGCGGCGTGTTTTTATCGATTTCAATGAACAGTGTCCCGAGGAATCGCTCAATGAAGCCGGTCGAGATGACTTACTTCTCAGATGTGCTGTGCATCTGGGCGTTCGTTTCGCAAGCTCGGATCGAAGCCGTGGCGCAGAAGTACGGCGACCGCGTGCGGGTCCAGCACCGCTTCTGCTCGGTGTTCGGTGACGCGGACCGAAGACTGCCAACGGCGTGGAAGGACCGTGGCGGATACGACGGCTTCAATGCACATTTGAAGCAGATCGCGCAGCGGTTCCCGCATATTGCGCTTCATCCCGATTTATGGCTGACGGTGCGGCCGCCGACCTCATCGAGTGTGCATCTCTTTTTGAAGGCGACCGAGCAGTCTCTGATCGACGCGGCTGACCGAGATCCCCAGTCTTCGGGACGTGTGTTCGCGCAAACCCTCAGTGCAATGCGCACCGCATTCTTTCGCGATTGCCGGGATATCGCACGATGGGACGTGCAATGCGACGTCGCCGAACCTCTGGGCATCGATCTTGCCGCAATCGAACGACACGTTCGCTCCGGCCGAGCATTTTCTCTTCTCGCAGCGGACTATCAAGACGCAGCCAAAATGGGGATTGAGGGCAGTCCGAGCATCGTCCTCAACGAGGGTCGCCAGAAGCTCTATGGCAACGTCGGCTTCCATCTGATCGACGCCAACATCGAAGAACTCCTCCGCTCACCGGGGCCGAACGAAGCCAGTTGGTGCTGATCTGGCCGTTCTCCGTGCTTGGCTCTCAACCCGGCGCAATAGCGAAAGCGTATTGCGCCGGAGGCGAGGTGGAATGGTGCGAGGCGTGTGGGGGTGGTAGGTGCAATACGCTTTGCTATTACACCCTACTGCTTTGGCATCCACGCCCCCCCTCACGCCGCCTTCTTGCGGAATGCGTCCAGGCTGCCGGCGTGGATGAGTTCGCTGGGGAGTTGGTGGGCGACGATCGATTCGGCCATGCGGCCGACTTCGATGAGGTGGTCGAGATCGATGCCGGTGTGGATGCCCATCTCGTTGCACAGCAGCACCAGTTCTTCGGTGCAGATGTTGCCGGCAGCACCCTTCTGGCCCGCGAACGGGCAGCCGCCCAGACCACCGACCGTGGTGTCGAATTGCGCGACGCCCATTTTCATCGCCACATGGGCGTTGGCGATGGCGATGCCGCGCGTGTCGTGCAGATGCAGCGCCAGCTTCATGTCGGGCCATTTGGCGCGGACTTCGCCCAGCACGCGCTCGATGCGGTGTGGCATCGCCCAACCCATCGTATCGGCGAGCGAGAACACCTCGATCTTGGCGCCGGCCTCGTTGGCGATGGCGAGTCCGTCCTCGAGCGTGCTGATCACCTGCGCGGGGCTGATGTCGCCCTGATAGTTGCAGCCGAACGCGGCCATGACGCCGATGCGTTTGACGGCCACGCCCTTTTCGATATGCAGCGCCGTCTGCTTGCGCATCGCGGCGAGGTTTTCGGCGTGCGTGCGGTTGAGGTTCTTCTTCGTGAAGCCCTCCGACGCCGTCAGCGAGATCGAGCCTGACAACGTGAGCTTGTCGGCGAAGGCCAGCGCCCGGTCGAGGCCGTTGGCGTTGAACCACAGCGCGGTGTAGTCGACCTCCGGTTTCGCTTTGAACCCGGCGACCACGGCTTCTGCGTCCGCCCATCCCGGTACCAGCCGCGTGTTGACGAACGAGCATACCTGGATGTGGTGCAGGCCCGTTTCGGCCAGCGCCTCGATCAGGCGAATCTTGTCGGCGGTCGAGATCGGGCCGGGCTCGATCTGGAAGCCTTCGCGGGGGCCTTCTTCATGGATATCGACGTGTTTGGGCAGATCGGACATGGGGCGGGCTCTCCAATGGCTGTGGGGCGAGGCAACACCGCGCGCCCATCCGCGTCAATAGGCGAGTGCATCTCACCGATACGCGGCTGCGAGACCGACCGATCTCTACACCACGGCGACCGGGCGTGGCGGGTAGTCGGCGATCGGTTCCTGGGCGTGCTCGAAGGCTTCGCGGGACCACGCAATGCGCACGATCGCGCCGTGTTGGGGTGCTTCGCGATTGGCCAGCGTGACCCGCGCGCCGGATCGTTCGAGCAGTGTCTTGGCGATGAAAAAGCCGAGCCCCAGGCCAGAGGCCTCGGCGCCGCTGCGGCCCTGGCGCTCGCCGCTTCTGCGGGTCGTAACATAGGGCTCGCCGAGAGTATCCATGATTTCAGGCGAAAATCCCGGGCCGTCGTCGGCCACCAGAACGACGACGGACTGCGCGTTCCACCGGGCCTGAACATCCACCGTGCGGCCGGCGAAGTCGACAGCGTTCTCGATCAGATTGCCGATGCCGTAAATGACGCCCGGTCGACGCTCCGCGACGGGTTCGCGCGCGGCTTCGTCAATGAGGTCGTTCAGTGGCGCTGCGGAAATCTCGACTCTGACCGGCCCACCGGAGTAGGGCGCAGCGGCTTCCTGCAACAGTTGTTTGACTGGCAGACTGGCGTGATGGGGGTCGCGTTCGACGGGAGAGCGGGTGAGCTTGCGAAGGATCTCGCGGCAGCGTTCGGCTTGGGTGCGCAGCAGAGTGATGTCCTCGCGCAGGGCTGGATAGGCGTCGGCACCGTGCTCGAGCTCCTTGGTGACGAGGGAAATGGTGGCCAACGGCGTTCCCAGTTCGTGGGCGGCGGCGGCGGCGAGCCCGTCGATCGCGTGCAGCTTCTGTTCGCGGGCAAGGACATGTTCTGTCGCCGCCAGCGCTTCGGTCATGAGGCGAGCCTCTTTGGACAGTCGGGCAGCGTAGAGGGCGAGAAAGATCATCCCCGCGCCGATCGAGGCCAGCACGCCGATTTTGTAGAGACGGGGCAGGGCGAACAGTTCATTGGCGGCCCAAGGCAGCGGCAAGTGATACTCGACCAGAAAAATAGCCGATGCCGCAGCCAACAGGCCCAGCATCAGCGTATTGCGACCTGGAAGCGTTGCGGCTGATACGGTGACGGGCGCGACGATCAGAAACGTGAAGGGGTTCTCGACGCCCCCGGTGAGGTAGAGCAGTGCGGCAAGCTCGAGGATGTCATAGGCGAGCAGCGCCATTGCAAACTGTGGTGACAGCCGGTGGCGGGCCGGATAACGGATACGCAAGAACACATTCACCCAGGCCGATATGGCGATGAGGGCCAAGCACCAGCCGACGGGAAATTCGAAGCCCAAGATCCAACGCACGGCCAGAACCGTCACGAGCTGCCCGCCGACACCGAACCAGCGCAGCCGTATCATCGTCTGCATGCGCAGTCGGCTCTCGTCGCTGCCCGCCGAGAACTTGGTTATGCCCAATCGGATGGATTTACTCATCGAAACGCCTGTCGGGGTCTGTATGTCTCGGAGCCGACGGCGCGATGCCGCCACCACTATCGCGGATTGTCGCGCTGGCCTTGTGGAGGATGCCCTTCTAGACCAAATTGTCGCAACGTCGAAGGCCGAATGCGCGAAGCGAACGGGAACTGTGGAGCGCCGGCGGCGATTACTCATTCCATGCAGAAATCCATGAACCAGCCCAATGGCACCCTGCCGCCGCCTGTCGAGGTGGTCGACCTCGTCAAGAGCTACGGGGCGGTGACGGCTGTTGCCGGCATCAGCTTCGTGCTGCGACCCGGTGACATCACCGCGTTGCTCGGCGGCAACGGGGCTGGCAAGACGACGACCATCGCCATGTTGATGGGGCTGGTCACGCCGACGTCGGGCACGGCGCGCGTGTTCGGTGCGGATATGGCCAGCGACCGTCACAGCGTCCTGCATCGTATGAATTTCGAGAGCCCTTACGTCGACATCCCGCATCGGTTGACGGTGCGCCAGAACCTCGAGGTGTTCGGGCGTATCTACGGTGTCGCGCGGCTGCGGCAGCGCATCGAGGCAACGGCCGAGGAGATGCGGCTCACGGACCTCCTCGATCGGCCCTACGGCCGGTTGTCCTCGGGTCAGAAGACGCGCGTGTCCTTGGCGAAAGCGTTGCTGAATGCACCCGAGCTGCTGCTACTCGACGAGCCGACGGCATCCCTCGATCCCGATACGGCCGATTGGGTGCGGACGAGCCTCGAGACGTATGCCAAGGACAGGCGAGCCACGATCGTGCTCGCCTCCCACAACATGGCGGAAGTCGAGCGGCTGGCGGCGCGCGTCATCATGCTCGAGACGGGGCGCATCATCGCCGACGAAGACCCCAAGTCGTTGATCGAACGCTTCGGGCGGACGACGCTCGAGGAAGTGTTTCTCGACATCGCGCGCCGAGACAAAGTGGATGATCCCGCGCCGGCTTCGGTGAAGTGACGGTGAGACAACGAGACGAAAACCGATGACCGCCACACTCCTTCCCCAGACCGGAGTTGCTGCTTCGTGTCGCCGCATCTACGGCCTGACGCTGCGCTATTGGTACGTCATCCGGTCCTCGTGGCCACGCACGGCGGAGCTGATTTATTGGCCGATGGTGCAGATGCTGATGTGGGGGTTCCTGCAATCGCATTTGGCCGCGACGACCAGCCTTGCGGGGCAAGCGGCTGGCCTGTTCATCGGCGGCGTCCTGCTCTGGGATATTCTGGTGCGCAGCCAGCTCGGGTTCTCGGTGGCGTTTCTCGAGGAGATCTGGTCGCGCAACCTCGGTCACCTGATGATGAGCCCGTTGCGCCCGTTCGAGCTGATTGCCGCCTTGATGTTGGTCAGCCTGATCAAGCTGTCGGTCGCAATGGTGCCGGTGGCGCTGCTCGCCAATGCGTTCTTCGGGTTCAACGTGTTGAGCTTGGGATTTGCGTTTGCCGCCTTCTTTGCCAACCTCGTGTTCACTAGTTGGACGCTGGGGTTGATCTCGACCGGCGTCGTGTTGCGCTGGGGCCTGGGCGCGGAATCGTTTTCGTGGCTGATCGTGTTCGTGCTGCTGCCGTTCGTGTGCGTTTATTATCCGCTGTCGACGTTGCCGGGATGGTTGCATCCGTTCGCTCTGGCCTTGCCGCCGACGTACGTGTTCGAGGGGCTGCGGGCGCTGGTGCAGGAGGGGGTGTTCCGACCCCTGGACATGTTGATCGCGCTCGGCCTGAATGCCGTGTACTTGACCGGGGGCTACGCGCTGTTTTCGTATTTCCTGCAGGCCGCGCGGCGTGCCGGTTCCCTCGTGCAGATGGGGGAGTGAGCGGGGTATGAGCATCCCGCCGGCGAGCTGCAGGCCTCCATCAGGACAGCCACCCTCCATCACGCGAGCGGTCTTGATGTTGCGGCTCGGTGCCGTGGCGCTGCTCGCCGCGGCTCTCGGCGCGATGATTGGGCTGCTGACGGTTCCCGGTGCGCGGGATCTCCTGCTGCCGAAAGTGGCAGCGCCAGCATCGATCGGGGGGCCGTTCAGTTTGGTGGATCATACCGGTCGCACGGTATCGCACGCCGATTTCCGCGGCCGCTTCATGCTGCTGACGTTCGGGTTTACGACGTCGCCCGACATGGCTCCGGCGCTGCTGCAACTCATGGGTGCTGCGCTCGACCGCCTCGGTCCTTCCGCCGACCGGATCGTGCCGGTGTTTGTCACCCTCGATCCCGAGCGAGACGGACAGGCCGTTTTGGCCGAATGGGTGGCCCGCTTCCACCCCCGTCTGGTCGGCTTGACCGGTTCACCCGAAGCCGTCGCCGCCATGGCCGCAGCTTGGCGCATGCCCTATCGCAAGTTGGCTGAACCGAACGCGCCACTGGGCTATGTCCTTGAGCACGCTGCGTTGATTTACCTCATGGGTCCGGAGGGTTCTTACGTCGCACACTATGGGCCGTCGATTTCAGTGCAAGAGCTGGAGCGAGGACTGAGGCGGGAACTATCAGGCCGCTGAACGACTTTAACCCTGGCGCGAATCGGCTCACACTCCCTAAGGAAGATTATGCGACAACAAGACCGCCCGCGGATCGTGGACCGTCAAAGAAACGGCCCGAGCCGGGGAATGCGGCGAAGTCTGATGGATATCGGGGGACTTCACTAATGCTCTACCATTGGTACGAGCTGGGCCATGCTGCGGTAGGACCCGCGCGGGTGGCAGCCGATTCTTACCGCCTCATGCTGCAACACCCGTTCAACCCGCTGGGAAAAACCAGCATGGTGCGGCATGCGACGGCCGCGCTGGAAGTGTTCGAGCGAACGACCCGCCGCTACGATCGCCCCACATTCGGCATCGCTGAAACGGTCGTCGACAAGGCTAGAGTCGCCGTCACTGAAGAGGTGGTTTGGCAGACGCCGTTCTGCAAACTCGTTCACTTCGAGCGCGATGTGCCGCAAGCGCGGCGCGACCGCGATCCGCGTCTGCTGATCGTGGCGCCCATGTCGGGGCACTTCGCAACCTTGTTGCGCGGCACGGTCGAGACGTTCTTGCCCGACCACGAGGTCTACATTACCGATTGGCAGGATGCCCACGAGGTGCCGCTGATCGCGGGCACCTTCGATCTCGACGATTACATCGACACCATGCGCGAGATGTTCGGCTTTTTCGGCGGCGACGTGCACGTGTTCGCGGTCTGCCAACCGTCTGTGCCCGTGCTCGCGGCGACAGCTCTGATGGAAGAAGACGGCGATCCCAATGTGCCCCGGTCCCTCATGATGGCGGGCGGGCCGATCGATACCCGCGTCAATCCCACTGTCGTCAATACACTTGCGGTTCAGCGCGGCACCGACTGGTTCCGCACCAATGTGATCACCAGCGTGCCGTGGCCCAACGCCGGGCTGGGACGTCAAGTGTATCCTGGATTTCTGCAGCTTTCCGGGTTCATGACGATGAACCTCGACAGGCACATGACGGCCCACAAGGAGCTGTTTCAACATCTGGTGCACGGCGATGGCGACAGTGCCGAAAAGCATCGTGAGTTCTACGATGAATATCTCGCGGTGATGGACCTGACGGCGGAATTTTTCCTGCAGACGGTCGATTCGGTCTTCGTGCGCCATCTCTTGCCGCGCGGGCAGTTCACGCATCGCGGGCGTCGCGTCAATCTCGGGGCGATCCGCAACGTGGCGCTGCTCACGATCGAGGGCGAGAAGGATGACATCACCGGCATTGGCCAGTGCCGCGCGGCACTCGACCTGTGTACGGGAGTGCCGGCCGAGATGAAGGAGCATTTCGAGTGCCCCAAGGTCGGCCATTACGGCGTCTTCAACGGCTCGCGATTCCGCCGGCAAATCGCGCCGCGCATCGCCGCGTTCGCGCGCTTGCGTGATCAGCGCACCGCACACGGCATTGTCACCCCGCCGCTCGATCGCAGTGTCGACGAGAGGAGGGTCGATGCGTCTCAAGCCTTCGAACCGCACAACGCAGCGTTTACGTTTCAGCGCGATGACGAGCGCGCGCACATACCGCACAGAGCGCACATGACGAGCGGGCGGCCCAATGCGGGACATGTGAACGGTCGATCTGCCGGCGATGGGTTGGGTGCGGCGATAGGTGCGGGCTTCACTCCGCTGCGCTTTTGGCAGCTTGCGGGGGCGATGTTTTTTCAGGGCTTGTCGCAGTTTCACGCCGATCCACGGTGAGAGAAAAATCGGTGCGATTCACCTTTGAAACAGACGTTTTTGCTATGCTGCACCAGCCGTGAAGCGTGTCTGAGAAGCAACTCCGACAACGGCACGTGGGGTATTGGGCATGTCCTTACTCGCAGTGTGTCCTCGAGTTCTGTTAATCAATTTGGAGCGCTGGCTGTGTGGCTTGCCGCACGAGCGCCGTAAACACTTGCGCAACGTTGTTTGTGTGCCGCTGTCCCCGAGGATGGTACGGTTCATGCAGCAGATGAAACCGCAGACACCCGTCAATAAATCGAGGTCGCCCATGTCTCGGCCAGTCGCCAAGGCATCTCCATCGCATCAGCTCCTCCGGGTCGACGGGATTCCGGCGCCGGTCGAAGTGCGAAGCCATCCCACCGCGCGTCGTTTGACGCTGCGTGTCAGCCGCACGCGCCGCGCCGTTTACCTGACCGTGCCGCAGAGTTTCGATGTGCGCGAGGCCAATCGCTTTCTCGCGCGCAGTCTCGATTGGGTCATCGCCCGGCTCGACGGCGTGCCGGAGGCTGTGCCATTTCAGGACGGTGCCGTGCTGCCGGTGCGCGGGGTAATGCACCAGGTGCAGTTCGCCGGTCCCAGCAAAGGGCGGCGCGCCATCGTGACAATCCTCGAGCGCCCGCGCAAATCGCCGCTCCTGAGCGTCTCCGGTCCGATCGAGAACGCGCCGCGCCGGCTGAAAGATTGGCTCCAGGCACAGGCCAAACGCGATCTGGATGCCAGCGTGACGCACCACGCAAAAAATCTGGGCCTGCGGGCCCGCAAGCTGACGCTACGCGATCAGAAGAGCCGTTGGGGATCGTGCTCCAGCGACGGGCATTTGTCGTTCTCGTGGCGCCTTGTCCTGGCGCCGCCGTTCGTGCTCGATTACGTCGCGGCGCACGAGGTCGCGCATCTGGCGGAAATGAACCACGGTGCCCGCTTCTGGCGCCTCGTCGCCAAGTCGTGCCCGAAGCTGGAAGAGGCCAAGTTCTGGCTGCGCGGCAACGGAATGGACCTCTACCGCTACGGCGTCGAGGAATAATCAGACGCCGCCGCGCCAGCGCCCGTCGGGTATGAGCCGTGACGCGGCCGGTTCCGTAATCATGGTGTAGACCCAGGCCTCGAGCCTCGTGCCGCTCGCGAGCGTGATGGGAGCGACGATGCGGGCGTATTCGTCGCCACTGAGCGTTCGGCCCGCCGGTATGCCCTCGTAGGCGTCGAGCCATACCCAGGACGCGCTGGGATCGTGCAGGCGGTAGACTTCCCCGTGCACGCGGTCGCTGCTTCGGGTGGACGGGAACAGTCCCGGATACGACCCCAGCTCGTAGAGACGACCACCAATCGTTGCCGCGCCGAACCACGCGCCGTCCGCCTCCAGCCGCGCGCGCATGTTCCGCCCCATCGCTACGCCCGCGGCGGCGCGCATCAGAGTGCCGTAAACGAAGAGGCAGTCGGTCATGGGCCCCTCAGACATCAATGGCTTGGCGACCGACGACGGCACGAGGCGTTCGGCGCATCCGGCGCAAGTGCGCAGCGTATTGCGCCGTTTCAACCTCGACCTCACCGAACACTCTCGTCGTTTTCGGCGCAATACGCCAAGGGGCGCTATTGCGCCCTACGCACCTCTCACTTTTTCCCGAGCAGGGCGCGGTAGGTCTCGATCACCTGGCTGTCGTCTTCGATGCCGTGGCCCATGGCGGAGGCGGCGAGGAACAACTGATGCGCGGCGGCGGCCAGCGGCAGGCCCATCTTGGCGGCGCGCCCGGAATCGAGCACCAGCGCCAAATCCTTGACGAAGATGTCGACTGCACTCGTGACGACGGTGTCGTAATCCACCATGCGCGGCCCGCGCGCGTTGAGCATCCAGCTCTGGGCGGCGGAGCCCGACAGCACCTCGAGCGCTTTCTTGGGGTCGATGCCGGCGCGCTCGGCGAAGGCCAGCCCCTCGGCAGCGGCGACGATGTGCACGCCGCACAGCAACTGATTGACGACTTTCATGGCCGCGCCCTGGCCCGGTTCTTGGCCCATGTAGTGCAGGTTCGAGCCCATCGCCGCGAGCACGGGGTGGGCATCATCGAACACGGCTTTCTTCGCCGCAGCCATGATCGTGAGTGTCCCATTGCGTGCGCCCGTGACGCCGCCCGACACCGGCGCATCGACGAAGCAGCGCCCGCTTTTCTCCACGCGCTTGGCAATCGCTGCGATGCGGTCCGGTGCGCACGTCGAGCAGACGATGACGGTCGCATCGGGTTTGAGGGCTTCGAGCGCGACTTTTTCGAACAGCACGTCCTCCGCTTGATCGGCATTGACGACCATGAGGATCAGCATGTCGGCATCGCGCGCCGCTTCCTCGATGCTGGCCGCGCCCTTGCCGCCGACCTTCGCCAGATGCGCCACCGCCTCGGGCCGCATGTCGTAGCCCGTGACGCGAAACTGCTTCTCGAGCAACGTCTGCGCCATAGCACCCCCCATGGCACCGAGACCGACGAAGGCGATGTTGCGAGTGGGCATGGGGTCTCTTTCAGATGGAATGGATTGCAATCGATCCGGTTGGAGAGCTTACGAAGCCTTCCCACCCGCATCGAGCGCCAGCGCCTGCACGATGAACTGGTGGGTCGGGGTTGGTACGCCGTGGCGGGCGCCGATGCGCACGACAGCGCCGGAGAGATAGTCGACCTCCAGCGGTTTTCCGGCTTGGCGGTCATGCGCCATGGAGGAGGTCATGGCCGGCGGATTGCCGTCGATGGCTTTCATAAGAACCTCGAAATCGGCGGGTTTCAGCCAGCCGCCGTCGGCGTCGCCGACCGCGATGGTTTCGCGCACGCAGGCTTCGAGCAGCGCGCGCGTTTTCGGATTGGTGCGGATCGGACCTGCGGTGTGGCCGGTCAGCGCGGTCATGCCGGAGAACGCCGACAGCATGCCGAACTTCAACCAGACGTTGCGCTCGATCGACTCTGCCATCACGACGTCGATGCCGGCGGCTTTGGCGGTTTTAGCGAATGCATCGACATCGGGCGCAGAACCTCCTCCAGGCGCACCGATCTCGAGGCGGGCGAACGGGCTGCGTTGGTCGATGACGCCGGGGCGGGGAATGTGACTGGCGATGCGCGCGACGCCCGGCAGCACGCGGGCGCCCGGCAGCACGCGGCGGATGATGTCTGGCCCTTCGACGCCATTCTGGAAGGTGATGATGGTGACGCCATCGCGCACGATCGGCGCGAGTTGTCGGGCGGCGCCTTCGGTATCGCCCATTTTCGTCGCGAAGAGGATGAGGTCGGGCACGCCGGCCTCGGCTGGATCGGCAGCGGCTTTGGCGGGCTTGACTGTGAGGTTGCCCAGTTGGCTGTCGAGGTGCAGGCCGTCCTTTTGGATGGCCGCCAGATGCGCGCCACGCGCCACGAACGTGACGTCGTTGCCCGCGCCCGCGAGCCGCCCGCCGAAGTAGCCGCCGACGCCGCCCGAGCCCATGACGAGAATTTTCATTGCGACTGCCTTTTCGATCGAAGTGAGAGTGATGCGGCGGGACTGTCCGAGCTGGCGCGACTTTGCCTCTCGGACGGTCTTGGGGCAAGAGGTTCGCGGCGGGACCTGTCGGTGCCAACCGATCAACAGGAAACGTCCCTGGCGGGCCGAGCACTCGATTTCGGGGTGACAGGCCGGGCGGCCAGCCGATAGCATCGCGTGCAATGGCATCACGCTGCGAACGCCTTTCGTTCCTTCGATCTCGAGGAGACACGCCATGGGCTTCCTGACCGACGTCGAAATTGCCGCGCTCAACCCCTCCGAGCTGCTACCGCACGCGACCCCCATTCCGACACAGATCGTCTCGAGCGACGAATACACGCCAGCTCCACAGAGGGAAAAAACAGCGCGAGGTGTCTTCGGCGGCACCAACGCCAAGCTCTACGACTTCGACATCTCCAAACGCGGCGACCTCGGCCCCGACCGCGACCGCTTCGCAGTGATGCGCGAGCAGTACGACAAGGCAGGTCCGGCGCGGAATAACCTGCGCTACGGGTACGTGACGGGACCGGTGGATTGGTCGGCGTTGGGGTGAGGGCCACAGCAGCTGACAGTCACAGATGGGCAGGAAATGGTGAGCTTGTTCGAACATCGAGGTACGCATCATGCCGATGTATCACGACGGCAACCGGGAACTTCAAGACCGCTTCGGGGCAAGGCTGCTTGCCGATCGGCTCGTCGAGCGGCTGTGGCGCGACCGTTTCAAAGATGAAGACAAGGCGTTCATCGAGAGCGCCGGTTACTTCTTCCTGGCGACCGCAGATGCCGACGGGCGCCCCGATTGCTCATTCAAGGGCGGTCCCCCGGGCTTCGTGAAAGTAGCCGCGCCTGATCTGCTCGTATTCCCGGACTACGATGGCAATGGGATGTTCAAGAGCCTCGGCAACATCAAGGTCAATCCGCAAGTTGGTTTGCTGTTCTTGACAATGGGGAAAAAACCGCAGCGATTGCGCGTGAATGGACGCGCGAGCCTTCACTTCGATGATTCCATGATGAACGATTTGCCAGGGGCCCAACTCGTCATCCGGGTTATCCCCGAGCACATCTTCCCGAATTGCCCGCGCTACATTCCAAACATGCAGACTGGTGAGCCATCTCAGTACCTGCCCCGTGCGGGTGCTGCGCCCAGCGAGCCGGCCTGGAAGGGCTTCGACGCATTCAAGGATGTCGTGCCCCCACGCCGACGCTGAGAGATTATGTGGGCCGCCGCAAGCGTGGCCCTTCCGATTCAATGGTCGCCTTTGCCATCCGAGTTTCCGAGACACCTTCGACGCCATCCGCGGCGTCGCGGGCTGGCTCACCCAATCCTCCCGCCCCCCTTCTTCGTGACGACCACGACCGACGGGCGGGGCGGCATGTCGGGTTTGAAGTCGGGCCAGCGGGTGGCGGGGTCTTGCGCCGAGGAAGCTTTGCCGAATGGTTTCCAGTCGGCCGCGCCGTCGGCGGCGGGGTGTTGCACGGCGAGAAAGAGCGTTGTGGCGTCGGCCGTGAAGCGGGGGCCACACATCTCGGCGCCGATGGGGCAGCGGAAGAAGAGCTTGGACAGCCCACGCTTGGCGCCTTCGTATTCGACCGCGTAGAGTCCGTCGGCTTTGCCCGATAGTTTCGCCCAGCTCGTGCCCTGGTCGGTCGCGATCCACAGGCGGCCCGCTGGATCGAACGCCACGTTGTCGGGCGCCGAAAACCAGCCGTCGGCGGTGGTGTCGGCGTGCCATTTGGCCTTGTGTTCGGGCTTGGCGGGATCGCCGCACAGCACGAGCATCGACCACGTGAACTTGGTCGCGCCCACATCGCCGCCGTCTTCGAGCAGTTCGATGAGGTGGCCGTGCGGATTGGGGCCGCGCGGGTTGGCGGCGTCCTGCGCGCCCTCCTTGCGCTCGGCGTTGTTGGTCAGCGCCAGCACGACGCGTCCACCGGGACCGGGTTCGACGTCTTCCGGCCGATCCATCGGCGTCGCGCCCACAGCAGTGGCGGCGAGCCGCGTGTCGATCAGCACGTCAGCCTGTGAGGCAAATCCATTGACGACCGTAAGCGGACCTTGCCCGTGCACCAGCGGCAGCCACGTCCCCGAGCCGTCGGCATCGAAGCGGGCGACGTAGAGGATGCCCTCCGACAGCAGCTTCATGTTGGCGACGCGATAGCCCGCATCGTATTTGCCTGCCGACACGAACTTGTAGACGAACTCGCCCCGATCATCGTCGCCCGAATAGACGGCGACGCGCCCATCGCGCGTGATGGCGTTCTCGCAGCCCTCGTGGCGGAAGCGGCCGAGTGCGGTGTGCTTCACCGGGACTGACGCGGGGTCCATCGGATCGACTTCGACGATCCAGCCGAAACGATTGGGCTCGTTGGGCTCTTTATCGGCGTTGAAGCGATCGACGTATTTGCCCCAGTTGGTGCGGCGGGCAGGCAGATCATAGCGCGCCCACGATTTCTCCTGCGGCCCCCCCAAGCCCTTCTTTGCGCGCCCATTTTCGTCGACTTGATCCGTCGTGAAATAATAGTGCCAGTTTTCCTCCGACATCAGCCACGTGCCCCAGGGCGTGATGCCACCGGCGCAATTGTTCATCGTGCCGGTGACCTTGACGCCCGTCGGATCGGCGCTCGTCTTCATGCGCGCGTGGCCAGCCGCAGGCCCGTCGATCGTCATGGCCGTATCCGACGCCGTGATGCGGCGGTTGTATTTGGAGCTTCGCACGACGGACCACTTGCCGGCCTCCCGCGCAATCTCGACGATCGAGCCGCCCACCGCCGCCATCTCGACGGCCACCTGCTCCGCCGTCGTGGCGAGAGATGCTTTTCGGGCATCGTTACCCAAACCCGGAAACATCATGTGGCTGTCGGCATACTCGTGATGCACGCACAGCAAGCCCTGATTGCCATCGGCGCGCAGCGGGATGAACCCGAGGAAGTCGTTGTTCATGCCGAACTGGCGCAATTGCGATGAAGCCGTTTGTTTCAACGGATCGAACGCGGGCGAGTCCGCGAATATCGGATCGCCCCAGCGGATGAGGATGTCGGCGTCATAACCTTCGGCGACGTGATGGCGCTCGTCGATGCCGCTGGCGAGTTCCTTGAACGAAAAGGGTGGTAGGGGCGCGGCGCGCGCGGATGAGCCGGCAGCTGTGAGCGCGAGGCCCGCCACCGCGGTCGTCGCCGCCAACCCGACAAACAAATCGCGCCGCGACAGGCGCTCGGCAATCAGATCATTGAGGGACGGCGTAGTCGACAGCTCGCCCGTGCAGTCGTTGTGTGTGGTCATGAAAATCCCTCTTGCGACACGTACCCAGAAGCTCACAGATCGTCCATCGAGAGCCCACGCCATATTCGCCTGTGACACGGCATTGCGAAAGCTTCAAGACAGTCATGTCTCACCATGAGCGTCGTCGATGTAGGTCGGGTCAAGGGCCACGCGACCCGACATTCACGGCACACCCGGAATTGTCGGGTCGCGCGACGTGCAGAGCTTGACCCAACGGTCCCGCGATTTATTCGCAGGATCCAGCGCGCCGCGAGCTCTCGACCCAGCCGAGCGATGGATCCCGGCAATAAATGCCGGGATGACAATGTGCTACGAACTCGCGCCTCGTCACGCCACGCTCGACAGTCGCTTCGCCCAGGCGTCGAGCTTGGGCAGCAGCGTATCCGCTGGTTCGCTGTCGACGCTCAGCACGATGCGTTCGATGCCGGCATCGCGATAGGCCGACCATTGCTGGGTATCGTGTTCGACCGCATGCACGGTAATGGGCACGTCTTTACGTCCCGCCGCCTTCTCCATCTGCCGCCACTCGGGCAACTTGTCGAGCAGGCGATATTCCGGCCGGCGCGCGTGCGGCAACCAGGCGTCGCCGAATTCGAGCGCTCGGCGGGCCCCGTGCGGCAACCCGCCGCCGACGTAGATTGGGGGGTGTGGCTTCTGCACGGGCTTGGGCCAGGTCATCATCGGTCCGAATTTGACGTGCTCGCCGTCGTAGGACGCTTTGCTCTTCGTCCAGATCTCGCGCATGGCGGCGATGCGCTCCGTCATGATCTGATTGCGCTGCTTGAAGACGGTGCCGTGGTTGGCCATCTCATCGGCATTCCAGCCCGCGCCGACGCCAAACAGGAAACGTCCGCCTGAGATCTGATCGAGCGAGGCCACGGATTTCGCCGTCTGGATGGGGTCACGCTGCGCCACGAGGCAGATGCCGGTCGCGAGCTTGAGCTTGGTGGTGACGGCGGCGGCTGCGCTGAGCACGACGAACGGGTCCATCACGTCGTAGTATTTCTTGGGCAGATCGCCGCCTTGCGGAAATGGTGACTGACGCGATAGTGGAATGTGGCTGTGCTCGGGCACCCAGAACGACTCGAAGCCGCGGTCCTCGAGGGCCTTGGCGAGTGCCACAGGCGCCATCGCATAATCCGTGCAGAACATGGCGACGCCGACGTGCATGACGCAGTCCTCCCCTGAGTTGTCTTGATGGATCGGCGCATGCCGACCCGAACCACCATCGTCGATCGTTTTAGCCTGAACCGCAACAGGGGGTCGTGTGCTTCCTCAAATCACACGTGTCATCCCGGCATTTATTGCGGGGGTCCATCCATCGGCTGGGGTCGGAGTGTGCGGGGCGCTGGATCCCGCGAATAAATCGCGGGATGACACAGTCAACTCAATTCGCCCCCTCGAGCAGGCGGCGGGCGATGACTTGGGCTTGGATTTCGCCCGCACCTTCGAAAATGTTGAGGATGCGCGCGTCGCACAGCACGCGGCTGATCGGGAATTCTAGGGCAAAGCCATTGCCGCCGTGGACTTGCAGCGCGTTGTCGGCGTTGGACCAGGCGATGCGGGCGGCGAGCAGCTTGGCCATGCCAGCTTCCAGATCGCAGCGCCGGCCTTCGTCCTTCTCGCGCGCGGCGTAATAGGTGATCTGGCGGGCGATCATCGTTTCGACGGCCATCAGCGCGATCTTGTTGGCGACGCGCGGAAAGGCATAGATCGCTTTGCCGAATTGTTGGCGTTCCAGCGCATAGCCGAGCGCCAGATCCATCGCCGATTGCGCGACGCCGACGGCGCGCGCCGCCGTCTGAATGCGCGCGGACTCGAACGTGGCCATCAGCTGCTTGAAGCCTTGGCCTTCGACTCCGCCGAGCAGTTGCGCCACGGGCACTTCGAAACCGTCGAACGAGATGTCGAACTCCTTCATGCCGCGATAGCCGAGCACTTCGATTTCTCCGCCGGACATGCCGGGCGCAGGGAATGGGTCGGCGTCGGTGCCGCGCGGCTTTTCGGCGAGCAGCATGGAGAGGCCGCGATAGCCGCGCTCATCGGGGTTGGTGCGCACGAGCAGGGTCATCATATCGGCGCGCACGGGATGGGTGATCCAGGTCTTCTGGCCGAACACGCGGTAGACGTCGCCGTGCCGCTCGGCGCGCGTGCGCAGGGAGGCTAGGTCCGAGCCGGTGTTGGGTTCCGTGAACACCGCCGTCGGAATGATGTCACCCGAGGCGATGCGCGCCAGATAGCGCTCCTTCTGGTCCTGGGTGCCGTTCTGCAAAATCAACTCGCCCGCGATTTCGCTGCGCGTACCGAGCGAGCCGACGCCGATATAGCCGCGCGACAGCTCCTCGGAGACGACGCACATCGCTTCCTTGCCGAGCCCCATGCCGCCCCATTCTTCGGGAATCGTCAGCCCGAACACGCCCATGGCGCTCATTTTGGCGATCACCTCGAGCGGGATGTACTGGTTCTCGAGATGCCAGGAATGTGCGGCCGGCAGCACTTCCGCTTGCGCGAAGCGGCGCATTTCCTCGCGCATGGCCGCATGGGTCTCGTCCATGCCGCTGTCGCCGAAGGTCGTCGATTGGGGATGCTCGGCGATGAGCGCGGCGAGGCGGGCCTTGTTGGTTTCCGATGAGCCGGTGGCAATCAGTTCGCCGACGGCGCCATCAACGAAGGCGACCGCGAGTTTAACCCCATCGGGAATTCCGAGGTGATGCAGGCGCACGTATTCACCCTGCGACATGGGAATGCCGCCGGCGATCTGCGCCAGATATTCAGCAAAGGCTATGTCGAGAAGCAGGCCTTCGATCTCGCCGAAGCGGCCTTCGCCGTCGATGCGGCGCGCCCAGCCCAGCATCTGCCGCAGCGCTTCGACGGTGGTGGCGAGCCACGCCAGTCCGTGGAGCGAATGCTGTTCGGCATCGGGTGACGCGGCGGCGGCCTGCAACGCGCGCACGCCCGACTTGGCGCGCCCGAGAAGGCGGTCGGCATCGTCCAATGCCTGTGTGTGGAGCCCAAATCGCGCAGCGCTGGACGCCCGGATTCGCACGGCTTCGACTTCGCTCATGATGATCGGCCTTGTTTGGGTTTGGCTGGTGCGCGTCGTACGGGGTGGGGACGCTGGGCGGGTCGTCATCCCCGCTCAAATCCGGTTCTTCTCGATCAGGCGGCGCGCGATGACGAGGCGCTGGATTTCGTTGGTGCCTTCACCGATGCACAGGAGCGGCGCGTCGCGATAGAGCCGCTCGACGATGAACTCCTTGGAGTAGCCGTAACCGCCGTGAATGCGCATGGCTTCGGTGGCGTTCTCGAGCGCGGCTTCCGTGGCGAAGAGCTTCGCCATGCCCGCCTCGAAGTCGGCGCGCTCACCTTTGTCGATGGCTTTCGCCGCATTTTCGACGAGCAGCCGCGCCGCCGTCACACGCGTCACCATATCGGCGAGCTTCAGGGCGATTGCCTGATGCTCGTAGATGAACTTGCCCATCGTCTTGCGCTGCTGGCTGTATTTCACGGCCTCGTCGAGCGCGGCCTGCGCGACACCCACCCCGCGCGCGGCGACGTTGAGGCGGCCCAGCTCGAGTCCGGATATGGCGCATTCCATGCCACGACCCTCGACGCCGCCGATCAGGTTGGCCGCATCGATCGGATAGTCCTCGAAGACCAACTCGGCGGAATCGATGCCCTTGTAGCCGAGCTTTTCGAGTTTTCGGCTGACGCGGAAGCCGGGACCTTTCTCGGCCAGGAACATGCTGATCCCGGCCTTGCGCGGTTCGGCGGTGGGGTCGGTTTTGACCAGCAGCGCGAAACACGAGCCGTGGATGCCGTTCGAGATCCACGTCTTGGTGCCGTTGATGCGATAGGTGCTGTTGCCGTCCTTTTTCGCGTGCGTGCGGATGGCTTGCAGGTCGGTGCCGGTGTCGGGTTCGGTGAGCGCCAGCCCGCCGCGAATTTCGCCGCTGGCGAACTTCGGCAGGAAGTGGGCTTTCTGCTCGGGCGTGCCCATCTTGTCGACGATGCGCGCCATGATCAGGTGTGAGTTGATGATGCCCGACACCGACATCCACACTCGCGCGATGCGCTCGATCACCTTGGCGTAGGTCGATGGCGCAAGGCCGAGGCCGCCGTATTCCTGCGGAATGATGCACCCGAAGAGCCCCAGCTCCGTCATGCGCGCGACGATCTCGGCGGGCCATTCATCGTCGTGCTCGAGCTTCTGCGCATAAGGCGCCACGTCGCGCGCGAGAAATTTCTCGACCGCATCGAGAATGAGCGCTTCCTGCTCGGCCCGGTCGGCGATGTCGGTGTTGCTCACTGGTTTGGTCCTTGCAGATCGTGTTCGGGGTCAGTCGTTTCGCGGCGTATCCTCGACGAAGCGGCGGAATGCTGCTCTTACTTGATCTGGTTCGGCAAACTCGCGACGCTGTGCTTGCGCAAGCCCATCCAGCACCGCAGATAAGTGATCGGGGTCGATCGGCTCGGGCTCTTCGATGGTTTCGAAATTTTTGTCGAGTTCTGCCATCTGGCTCTTTCGATGTCACATGAGTGTTCGCCTACTTCGCCCCATCCACCAGAAACAGCCGTCCTCGGCTGGCGGCTTGGCGGAGGGGGATGATGTCTTGATAGGCTTTGCCGTAATAGAAAGCGCGGGCTTTTTCCATATCGGCGAACTCGATGATCACGACGCGGGAGCGCGGCGGTTCACCTTCGAACACTTCGACGTGGCCGGCCCGGGCGAGATATTTGCCGCCGGCGGGTAGTGTGACGCCGGGCGCCTTGTCGGCGTAGAGTTTGTAGGCTTCGGGGTCGTTCACATCGACTTCGGCGATGACATAGGCGGGCATGGGGGTCTCCATCTCGGCTTGCAGGGGGCGCTGTCGGGTGAGTTCAATCGCCCGGTCCGTGGCCGCGCTTGGGCACGAGGCTCAGCCGCTCGAAAGACAAGAACACGGTACCGTCGGCTTTGTAGCCCTCGGTCTGCGTGGTGACGATGCCTTCGTTAGGACGAGACTTGGACGGGCGTGTCGCCAGGACTTTGCTGCGCGCATAAATCGTGTCTCCCGGAAACACCGGAGCGGTCAGCTTGATTTCTTTCCAGCCCAGGTTGGCGGTCGCCTTGAAGCTCATGTCGTCGACGGTCATGCCGGTGACGATGGCGAGCGTCAGCGCGCTGTTGACCAGGGGCTTGCCGAATTCGGTTTTGGCCGCGTAATCGCGATTGGAATGCAGCGGGTGCCGGTTCATCGTCATCAAGCTGAACTGGATGTTGTCGGCCTCCGTGATCGTGCGGCCGGGGCGATGCTCGTAGATGTCGTCGACCTCGAAATCCTCGAAATATCGCCCGTAGCTGGCGACGATCGTGCGCTTGCCGTCCATCTGCGAGGTCCTTTCTCGTTGCGTGCCGCACCGTCGTACGCCATTCCGCGGGCCGTGCAAGACGGGAGATTGGAGCGGCCGGCGGGAGCACGTTTCGGGGAATTGCGGTTGGCGAACAGGACCTACGGGGACAACGGCGGGCGCCGGAGGCCTGGGGTACGCCGCACCCGCGCTGTCGCCTGCCCGATCTCGCCCCACCAGCGGTCCCCAGCCCGCGAGCGGCAAAGGGCCAGCTTGACCCGCTGCGCCGGCCTGCGCATGAAGGGGGGTTGGCGCGAGGTCCCGCGCGACGGCAACGAACGAGGGAGCTGGGCAGAGAATGTCGAAACCGGTCGTCGGCGTGATCGGCAATGCGTATCTGGTCGATAACCGCTTCACCGTGCAGGTCGTCGGCGAAAAGAATTTGCGCGCGGTGGCGGAGGTCGCTGGCGCGCTGCCGATGATGTTTGCCGGCGCCCCCGAAATCACGGATATCGATGCGCTGTTGGACGTCGTGGACGGCATCCTGTTGACGGGCGCGCGCGCCAATGTGCATCCCACCCGTTTCGGCACCGAACCCCACGCCCGGCACGAGCCCTACGACGAACGGCGCGATGCCGTGGCGCTCGCCATCATCGAAGCCTGCGTCGAACGCGGCGTGCCGATCTTCGGCATCTGCCGGGGGTTCCAGGAAATGAACGTCGCGTTCGGGGGCTCGCTGCACCCGGAAATCCGCGAGCTGCCCGGCCGCAAAAACCATCGCATGACGCGCCTCGAAACCGGCGAGATCCATCCCGACCCGGACGTCGTGTTCGCCGACCGTCACGACGTGACGCTGGTGCCCGGCGGCACGTTTGCGAACCTGCTGGGCTGCGAGCACATTCGCGTCAATTCCCTGCACGGCCAGGGCATCCTCGTGGCGGGTGAGCGCATCGTCATCGAGGGTGTCGCCGAAGACGGCACACCCGAAGCCATCCGCATCGCCGATGCGCCGGGATTTGCGCTGGGCGTGCAATGGCACGCGGAGTACGATCCGCAGCACAATCCGATCAACCGCGCGCTGTTTGAAGCTTTCGGCGCGGCCATCGCGGAGCGCAAGCGGGCGGCGTGAGGCCGCGCCGACCACACAGGAGCCCGATCATGCCCGTCGAGATGATCGGATGGATCGCGCCGCGCGTGTCCTCCGAAGTGATCGCCCCCTCGGGGCCCCCGTTCGATGCCGGCACGATCGCGCACACGGCCCGCATCCACGAAGACGCCGATTTCGACCGTGTCTTGATCGGCTACTACGCTGATGCGCCGGACGGCTTCATGGTCGGCGCCCATGCTGCGGCTGTGACGGAGCGCGTGGCGTTCCTGCTCGCCCATCGTCCGGGGTTCGTGGCTCCAACGCTCGCGGCGCGCAAACTGGCGACACTCGATCAGTTGAGCACGGGACGCCTCGCGGTCCATATCATTGCGGGTGGCAGCGATGCCGATCAGGCGAAAGACGGTGATCACACCGACCACGCCGCCCGCTATCGCCGCGCCAGCGAATATGTCGACGTGCTGCGGCGCACCTGGACGTCCACCGCACCTTTCGATCACACGGGAGAATTCTATCGCATTGTCGGCGCGCACGCGGATATTCGATGCCGCCAGAGCCCTCACATACCCATCTACGGCGGCGGTGGCTCCGACGCTGCCATCGCCGCGCTCAGCGGTCATGTCGACGTGTTCATGCTGTGGGGCGAACCGCTCGCCGAAACGGCGGCCTTCATGGCGCGCGTCAAAGCGGCGGCGATCGCAGGCGCCCTGCCAGAACCGCGCTTCAGCCTGTCGACGCGCCCCATCCTCGCCGAGACCGACGCCAAAGCCTGGGACCGGGCCCGCGCCATTCTCGCACGCGTGCACGCCCGACGCGGAGGCGGCCCGCCACCGACGCCTGAAAACGTCGGTTCCAAACGTCTGCTGGCGGCCGCTGCGGCAAGGGAGGTGCACGACACCTGTCTGTGGATGAAACTCGCCGAAGCCACCGGCGCGCGCGGCAATTCAACGGCCCTCGTCGGCACGCCCGATACGGTCGCGGCCGCGCTCGCCAAATACTACGAATTGGGCGCCACGAGCCTGCTTATCCGCGGCTATGAACCGTTGGAGGATGCGAAACAGTACGGGATCGAATTGATTCCCTGCGTACGCCGACTGGTCGCCGAGATCGACGCGCGACGAGGGGTCTGAGCGCGCTACTCCGCCGGCCCCGTCAGCAGTTTCGGCAGTTCCGCCAAACTCTCGATGCGCAAATGCGCGTGCTCCGCTTCCGGCCATCCCCAATGCGCCCGGCCCCAGGGACCGCGACGGATGAGGATGGGCCACAGGCCGGCCGCGCGCGCGGGCAGCACGTCGTTGTCGACGCGGTCGCCGACATAGGCGATGCGATGGGGGTCCATGCCGGCCGCTTCGATCACCTTCTGGAAGAAGGCGGGTTCGGGTTTTGCTACGCCCCATCCTTCCGACGTCGCGACGAAATCGGCGACGAGGCCGCTGTCGCGCAACATCGCCTCGGCGGTGGCTGGTTGATTGCCGACGATGCCGATGAAATAGCCACTCGCCTTCAGGGCTGCGAGAGTGTGCGCGGCGTCGGCATAAATATCCTGTGGCCCGATGACGAATTTTTTGCCTTCGGCATCGCGTTGCGCGCGGGCGGCGGCGAAATCGAAGCCGGGCTTGACCCTGGCGAAGACGTTGCGCACGGGCTCGCGCAGGGCCATGCCCTCTTCGATCTTCTCCAGGAAATACTCGTAACTCACCCCCATGCGCATCGCGTAGTCGCGATAGAGGCGTGTTTCATCGACCAGCGTTTCACCCACGTCGAAAAATACAGCGCGTATCGGCATCGTCGTTCGTCCTCGTCTCGTCAGGCGTCTTTGATAAGCAGCTTGGACGCCAGCGCCCGCAGCTCGTCGGGAATTCTGGTCGAGCGCCGCGCATCCATATCGAGATGCACGCCGGCTTGACTGAGCGTGGCCAGCTCCTGCCCGTCGCGATCGGTCATGCAATGCACGATGCGCAGCGATGACGTGCCCAGATGCGCCACCGCTGTGCGCACATCCGTCCGCTCGGCGACCTTGGCGCCGCGCGTCAACGCCAAATCCAACTCGAACGTGGAAAAGCCGCGCCGCTGCTCCTGCATATACGCCGAGGTGATCCCGATGGCTGACAGCGATTGCAGGGCCGCCGCCGAAAATCGATGCACGTGCCCCGGCAACGACAGCGCGCCACCTTCCGCGATTTCCCACGGTTTCACCCGATCGCGACCAGTAAGCAGTCCCTGGCCAGCCTTCACAGGCCGGAATTCCGGTAGTTTCGGTCCCGGCCATTCGACGAGGTGTGACTGCAAGTTCTGGCGCGTTTCTGCCGACATGGAGGCGGAAAGCGCCTGCACCTGCGTCACCCACGTCACCGGCGTTCCGGCCGTGGACTCGGTGACCTGATGGCCGATGTGCAGCGTGTCGCCATCGAGGCGCGTTACAGCACTCAGGATATGAAACCCCGTGCCCGCCCGCAGCTCATGCTGGAATGTGGCGTGCAACCGCGACGGTGCGCCGATCCCGTCATCGGGCACGCCAGCAAGGTCGAGGAAGTTGGCGCCCGCATCCGCGAAGCGATCGAAATAGTATGCGATCGTGAAGTGCTCGACGGTGTCGGTTTCCCACGCGTTGACGATCCCGCGATACGTCTCGAGCCACTCCGCCACGCTGCATCTCCTGTCCGCTGCTGCCGTCCTGGTGCCAGAGTAGCATAGCAGAGCCCCGCAACGCAGATACGCCAACGAAAAGCCAGGCCCCGATGTCTCGGAGCCTGGCCAAAGGTGTTTTGGGGTCGACAGTCGGGTCAGTTGTACGCGCGGCACTGACGGAAGCGCTGCCACCAGATGCGGCTGCCGGTTTCTACGGCCTTGCGCCGTAGCCAACGGCAATCACCGTGGTAGTAGCCGTCATAGAAGTAGAACGCTACTCCGGGTCCCCAAGCGTGGCGGGTGCCACGATAGCGCCGGTCGCCATCACCGCGACCGCCACCCGGGTTCACGACGATGCGTCCGCCGTCGGGGCGGCGATCGACGCGACCACGTCGGCCATCGCCGTCACCGTCACCGCGACCTTCGGCACGACCACCGCGGCCGCCACCGGTTGCGCCGCCTTCGACGCGTCCACGCATGCCGCCTTCAATGCGTCCGCCTCGAGCCGCTGCGCCTGGGCCTGGACCAGAACCACCGCTGGCCGCTGCGCCGGGACCGCCGCCGCCTTTACCAGCGCCGTCGCCGCCCCTGCCGCCACCGCCCTTGTCGCCACCGCCGCCACCCTTGCCGCCTTCCATTTGCGCCAGTTGTACGCCGGCGAGATCAGACGCAGCGGGCTGTTGCGCGCTGACTGGCGTGAACAGCATCGCTGCGCCCACAAACAAAGGCGCTCCCAGTACGATTGATTTCCTCATTGTCATCCATCCTTGGTTCGTAAAATCCCGTGCTTTCAGAACGCGACTACATTGCGTTCGTTCCAAAAGATGGCCAAACAGGATAACTGACAGTTGTCGGATGATTGCAACGATGAACGGCCATTCATCCGTTGAATAGAGCTCTCGCATTCGCGAAGCGTCCGAGTATTCTTCGACACGGCAACATCAATCATCGGTATCATGCCGAAACATGACCAGTGACGGCCGACCTTTCGAGGTCGATATGGACTCAACCGCGAACGGAGTGACAGCAATGACGATCTTCATCAATCGCCGCGATGCGATGCGGGGTGCAGCCATGCTCGCCGCCATGACCGCGTCCGGATCGGCGCGAGCACAGGCGAAGTTCTTCCGCATCGGCACGGGCGGCACGGGCGGCACCTATTATCCCGTCGGCGGCATGATCGCCAACGCCATTTCGAGCGACACGCTCAACGTCAGCGCCGTATCGACGGCGGGCTCTGTTGCGAACGTCAACGGCATCGTCGGCGGCGCCATGGAATCGGGCTTCTCGCAGGCCGACGTCAATTCGTGGGCCTACACCGGCACGGGCCTCTACGAAGGCAAGCCCAAGGTCGAAGAGCTGCGCGCCATCTGCAATCTGTTCCCCGAGCACGTGCACATCACCGCCCGCAAGGGTCTCAACATGAAATCGGTGGCCGACCTCAAAGGCAAACGCGTGTCGCTGCTCGAGATCGGTTCGGGTTCGCTGGTCAATTCACGCGCGATCCTGGCGGCCTTTGGGCTGACCGAAAAGGACATCAAGCCCGAGTATCTCAATCAGGCCCAATCCGCAGAAAAGATGAAGGACGGTTCGGTCGACGCTTTCATTCAGACCACGGGCTTCCCACAGGGCACCATTGTCGAACTCGCCACCACCAACGGCATCGACCTCGTGCCGATCGACGGGGAGGGCGCAGCTAAACTGATGGCCCAATTCAAGTTCTTCTCGTCCGGCGAGATTCCTGCCGAGACCTACAAGGGCGTTCCCGCCACCAAGACGCTGGTCGTCGGTGCTCAATGGGTGACCACCTCCAAGCAACCCGAAGACGTCGTCTACGCCGTCACCAAAGCACTGTGGAGCGACAAGACCCGCGCGGCGCTCGATGTCGGCCACGCCAAAGGCAAGGCAATCGTCAAAGAGAGCGCCCTCCAAGGCATCGGTATTCCTCTCCACCCGGGTGCGGAGAAATTCTACAAGGAGGCCGGCCTGCTGAAGTAAGGGGTGGGCCAAGCGCAGCGCGACCCAACATTCACGAAAATCCCCTCTCCCCATAGCCTGCTCTTCGATGGGGAGAGGGTCAGGGTGAGGGGCAGACGCTTGTTGCGACCTCGGGAAGGCAGGCCCAGACCCGTTGGGTCGCGGCCGGTGGCCTCGACCCAAACGATGATCGCGGCTGGTCGCGTGGCCAAAAACTCCGTTGGCCGCGCAATCCGCAAAAAAAGTTATCCCCGCGTCTCGACCTCGAGTTATTTTTGTTTCCTGCCTCCATGGAGGAGGTAGGGGGCGGAGCCACTCCTCCGAAGCGAGCCAGGAAAGGCGTTCCTGCCCATGACGACCACCGGTCCGACCGCGGCGACGCCCATCAGCGGCGAGCCCACCGCCGCTGAACTGCACGAGCTCGAGGCGCAGCTCGATCCCGAGATGCAGTTCCGGCCGCTGCTGCCGACGGCCGCATGGATCGTGGCCGGCCTCCTGTTCGCGCTGTCGATGTTCCACTACTACACCGCTGGTTTTGGGCTGCTCGCCGAGCAGACCCATCGCGGCATCCACTTGGCTTTCGTCCTCGGCCTGATCTTCCTCGTTTTTCCGGCACGGACGACCACCACGCGGTTTCCCGCCCTGGGAAAGGGGCAGATCGCGATCGGGGTGTTGATTCTGATCGGATTTTTCTTCACCCCCCTCGGGGCCCGCTTCCTGTCGCAGATGACGTTCGAACTGTGGCTGTTGACCTTGGCGACCGTCGTGGTGCTGGTCGGCAGCGCGTTCACCTCGCGCGGCGGGCCTCCGGCAGCAGGGGTGGCTGCCCCTCTCGGCGTTAGTATATTCGATTGGGCGATGATGGCCGCCGCCATCGTGACCGCGCTCTACACGCCCTGGATTTTCCACGACCTGCAATTCCGCGTCGGCAACCCAGACCTCCTCGATTGGGTCATGGGTTCGATCATGGTCATCGTCATGCTCGAGGCGACGCGGCGCAGCGTCGGCCCAGCGCTGCCGATCATCGCCATCGTGCTGATGGTCTACGCCATGGCCGGCCCATCACTGCCGGGCATACTCGCGCATCCGGGCAATTCCTGGAAAGCCGTCGTCAACCAGCTTTACCTGACCAGCAACGGCATCTACGGCATCGCGCTGGGCGTGGTCGCAACTTACGTCTTCCACTACGTGCTGTTTGGCGTGTTGGCGACGCGCATCGGCCTGGGGCGCCTGTTCATCGATCTCGCCACGGCGCTCGCGGGCCGTTTTTCGGGCGGACCGGCGAAAGTATCGATCTTCGCGTCGGGCCTCTTTGGCATGATCTCGGGCTCGTCGATCGCCAACACCGTGACCGTCGGATCGCTCACCATCCCGATGATGATCCGCATTGGCTATCCCCGCCACTTCGCGGCCGCCGTCGAATCGACGGCCGCCACGGGCGGGCAAATCACGCCGCCGATCATGGGCGCCGCCGCCTTCCTGATGGTCGAGTACCTGAGCCTGCCCTATCAGACGATCATCATTGCCGCCATCGTGCCGGCTTTCATGCATTTCTTCGGCGTGTTCTGCCAAGTCCACTTCGAAGCCAAGAAGCTCGGCATGCAGGGCATTCCGGCCGCGGACCTGCCGAAAGCCCGCGCCGTGCTCGCCGAGGGCTGGCCGACGGCGTCACCGCTGATCGTGCTGCTCGTCGTGCTGTTCTCGGGCTACACGCCCTACCTCGCGGCCTTCTGGGGCATCACCGCCTGCATCGTCGTGGGCCTCACCAATCGTAACCCCATCGTCTCGGTGGTGCTCCTGGTCGTCATCGTGGCGGCGGCGGTCACCGAATTGATCGTCGAATGGCAACCGCTGCTCGTCATGATGGCGGCGGCGCTGGGCGTCTCGGCGTATTGGGTCTGGCGTGACGGACAAGCGGGCATGCTGCGCCTCGTCGATTTGGCCGATTCCTTCGTCATGGGCGCCAAGTACGCCATCAGCGTCGGCGCGGCGGCCGCCTGCGTGGGCATCATCGTCGGTGTGGTCACGCTGACCGGCGTCGGCTTCAAGCTCTCCGACATCGTGACGTCGACAGCCGCCTCGATGGCGGCGCAGCTGTATTCGCTGTTTGGCGGTTGGCTGTTCACGACGGCGGGCATGACGCTCTTCTTCACGCTCATCATGACGGCTTTCGTCTGCCTGCTGCTGGGCTGCGGCGTGCCGACGACGCCGACCTACATCATCATGGTGACGATCGCTCAGCCCGCCTTGCAGAAGCTCGGCGTCGAACCGATCGTCTCACACTTCTTCGTCTTCTATTACGGGGTGTTGGCCGACATCACGCCACCGGTGGCGCTGGCGGCCTATGCGGGTGCCAGTATGGCCGGCGCCGATCCCTTCAAGACCGGCAACACCGCTTTCCGCCTCGCCATGGCAAAGGTTCTGGTGCCGTTCGTCTTCGTCTATTCGCCCGCCATGCTCATCGTCACGAAGGGGTTCACCTGGCCGGTGTTCTTCGAAACGACGCTCGGCTGCCTCGTCGGCATCATTCTACTGGCCATCGCGCTGACCGGCTACGGCGCCGCGCACATGGTCCGATGGCAACGTTTGGTGTTGTTTTTCGCCTCCGTTCTCGTCATCGCGCCCTCGCGCACGGCAACGCTGATCGGCCTTGCCATCGCCACCCCCATCATGGTGCACCAGTACATGCAGCAACGCGCCGGCATCGGCCAAGCCGAACCCATGCGCCGCGCCACCGCCGCCGACGGATAGGCGGAGCGGAGGGTGCCAGATGTGCGGGTGAAACCCCACTCTTCGATTGAGAAAGGTCGCGAACAATGCCCGAAGTCTTCGGAACCTGGCGCCTCGTGCGCGTGGCGTCGGTGGATGGCAATGGCAAGGCGATGCCGACGCCTTATGGCGGCAAGGGCATGGGCCGGCTCGTGCTGGGCGCCGACAAGCGGATGATGGCCGTCACCTGCGATGGCCGCACCACGATGCCCGCTGACGAGGCGCGCGAGTTCAGCTCCTACACGGGCAATTACACCTTCGACGGCAAACAGCTCGTCACCCGCGTCGACGCCGCCTCGGACCCCAGCCGCATTGGTTCTGATCAAGTGCGCGACGTCCGCTTCGAAGGCACCCTCATGGTGTTGCGCCCGCCGCTACGCGCCTATGGCACCAAACCCTCCGAACAACGCGAACTCTTCTGGGAAAAAATCGCGGACGTGTGAGCCGGGTTCCCAAGTCAGGGCCGTTCAGTCCTCGACCCCGCCCCCGGTGACATCCCGGTGCTTGTCACCGGGATGACAACCCTTTGTCGAGACCTCACCTCACCCCTTCACGATGAACTGCTTGGCGTGGGCGTCGTAGTCGCCGTACCCCAAAGTGGCGCGGAAGTCGGCCGGTGTCATCGCGCTCTTGGCCTCAGCCTCACCGGCGACGAGCGCCGCGAGCCCAGCCTTCATTCCAGCCATCGATGGCGACAGCATACCCGTCGGATAGGTGCCGATCTTGAAGCCCAACGCGAGCGCCTCTTTCTGGCTCGGGGTCGCGCGGGGCGCGCCCGGCGACAGCACCGCGAACGAGGGCCGTCCATCGGCGGCAGCTATCGCGCGCTTGACCTCGCCCTCATCGGCGGGCGAGTCGAGAAACAGGATGTCGGCGCCTTCCTGCACGAACATCTCGATGCGCGCCACCGCTTCGTCGATACCTTGCGTGGGCCGGCAATCGGTGCGTGCGAGGATCAGGATACCGGACTCCTTGGCCGCTTGCACCGCCGCGCGGATCTTCATGCGCGCCTCTTCCCGTGGCAGGCATGGCTTGCCGGCCGCAGTCAACGCGCGCGGCGTAATCTTGTCCTCGATCAGGATGGCGGCCGCACCCGCGCGACCATAGGCGCGCACCGTGCGCTGCACGTTCATCGGGTTGCCGTAGCCGTGATCGCCATCGGCCAGCACCAGCGTTTGCGGCGCAGCTCCACGCACCATGTTGAAGCTGTCGAACATCTCGGCAAACGAAATCAGGTCGAGGTCGGGCCCTCCGAGCCGGCTCGCCGCAACGCAGGAGCCGGAGAGAAACGCCGTCTCGAAACCGGCGGCAGCCGAGAGCTTGGCGCTCAGTCCATCCCAGACCGCCGGCATGACGACGAGGCCGGGCTTGGCCAGAAGCGCACGCAATTTTTCAGGGGCTGTCATGGAGGGCCGACTTTCCCCGGAGGACCGGGTTCGAGGCACACGAGGGCGCGGAGGACAAAAGCATTGCGCCCGCAGGATCGTTCATCGACCAGCGCGTTGCAAGCTGTCGCAACACGGCATACGTGATCGTGCGCCGACGGGTCAGGCTCCCGGATATGTATCGCGCGTTCCGCGCGACACAGTCCGGGAAAACTCAGTCTCGTCACGTTACCTTGAAATCGCCCGGCTTCCAGTCGACCTCGGGATAGCGCGGATCCATCGTCTCCAATGTCTCGCGCACGATCGCTGCGATGGCTGCATTGCGCGCCCATTTGCGATCCGACGGGATCACGTACCAGGGTGCGACCGCGGTCGAACATTTCTCCAGCATTGTCGCGTACGCCGACTGATACTCGGCCCACAACTTGCGGTCTTCCAAATCTCCGGGATTGAATTTCCACCGGCTCTCGGGCTCGTCGAGCCGCGCTTGCAGGCGCACGCGCTGTTCTTCTTTCGAGATGTGCAGCATGAATTTCAGCACCGTCGTGCCGTTCTCCACCAGCATCGTTTCGAACGCATTGATCTGATCGTAGCGTTGCGCGATCGCCTCGGGCGGCGCCAGCTTGCGCACGCGTTCGACCAATACGGCCTCGTAATGGGATCGATTGAAAATCCCGATGACGCCCCGCCGGGGGCACGCCCGATGCGCGCGCCACAGGTAATCGTGCGCCGTCTCCTCATCGGAGGGGCGTCCGAACGCCGTCACGTGCACACCCAGCGGCCCCGTCACATTGAAGACTTTGCGCACCGTGCCGTCTTTGCCGGACGTATCGATGCCCTGCAGAACGATCAGCAACGCACGCGATCGTTCTGCAAACAGCTTGTCCTGCAACACATCGATGGCGACACTGTCGTCGTTGCACTGTTTCTCGGCCGCTTTGCGGTCGGGAAAGACGGCCATGTCGGCGGAGTCGCGACGGTCGAGTCGGACTTTTTTACCGGGCTTCACTCGAAACTGCGCGCCGCAATCCTGAGCCATCGATCGATCAGGCCGGGAGCTTCGTCGAGTGCCACGCCACCATCTGCCAGCTGCTGCCGCGTTTGGCCCACACGTCGGTGAAACGCACGCCGAACGCGTTGGGTGCGCCGTTCGACACGACCTTGATCTGCGCGACGCCGGTCAGCACGACCACATCACCCAAGTCCTGCGCCTTCACGTCGGACGGCTCGACCGAGGTATACACCGTGGACCCCGATTCCATGTTGCCGATCAGGCTCTGCTTGGTGTCCAGCCGTGCTGAGGAATGCGTGTAGATCAAATCATCGCCCAGGATCTGTTTCAGCGTCGCCAGATCTTTGCTCGCCATCGCCTGCATGCGTTTGCGGTCGAGTTCGATGAGCGCCTGTCCGTTGCCTGCCATAGCCGTCTCCTCGCTCTGTCGGTTGTTCTGACCCCAGAGTGCTGCGCGCCGCCCCCGAGTTCAAGCGCCATGTCGCGCAAGCGGGTTGCTTCAAGGCGGTTCAAGTCAGCCGTCGTCCCGTCGGCGGCGCGGCGCGATCAACACAATATCAACGTCATGCCCGCCCCGACTTCGCGAGGGCTGGCGTGGTGAAGTGCCCTTATGGATCGCGTCGAGGCCCTGTCGGAGGCGCGGGCGATGCGTTAGCCTCTCTCGAAAGCCGGGAAATCCAGGAGCCAATCATGTCCAAGATCGAGCGCATCATGGTGCCGGGCCTGCCCGAGCCCTACAGCCATTACTGCCACGTCACCAAGGCTGGACCCAACGTGTGGGTCTCGGGCATCGTCGGCCAAGCAGCGGACGGCAGCATCCCCGCCGATACCGTGGCACAATTCGACATCGCCATGGACGTGATGGCGATGTGTTTAACGGCGGCAGGTGCGGGACCCGAGCATGTCGTGAAGGTCCTGGTGTTCATGACCGACGTTTCGGAGCGACCGAAAATCAACCCGCGCCGCATTGCGTTTTTCGGCCCGCATCGGCCCGCTTCGACGCTGGTCGAAGTGAAAGCCCTTGTCGATCCGCGCATGAAAGTCGAGATCGAAGCGCAGGCCTGGATCGGGTGACAGGTCCTGTCGGTGAGCAACCATGCCGATCGACGACAACCTGTCGCAACTCCTCGTGGACGAACTGGCCCCGCTCGGCGCCGTCGTCGTGCGCCGCATGTTCGGCGCGGGCGGCGTCTTCATCGATGGCTTGATGATGGCTCTGATCGAGAACGATCAGCTCTATTTCAAGGTCGACGACGGCCTTCGCCCCCGCTTCGAGGCGGCAGGACTGGCACCGTTCTCCTACACGAAGAAAACGGGAAAGCCGGTTGTCATGAATTTTTGGCAGGCGCCCGACATCGTGCTCGACGATCCCGACGAGTTGCGCGATTGGGCCGCGGCGGCGCTGGCCGCCGCCCGCCGTGTTCACAAAGCGGCGACGCGTCGCGCCAAACCGCGTCGCGCCCGTCGGTGATCGCAAGTCAAGCGCCGACGACCGACTCGGGCATGCGCACGACGATGGGCACGCTGGGTGGCAGCTTGTTCGGAGGAAAAAAGATCTTGTTGTGGAAGCGCTGCCCCGTCAACGGTCGCGTCAGCGTTTCGATGCCGATATAGGGCCAGGGCCCGAACGGTGCGTAGGCCTCCACCTTGTCTGGGGCCAGCATTTTTTCCGTTGCCAGCAGGCGACGACGCTCCACGGTCTGGAGCAGGGGGGCGTAGTCGATGGTCATTGGACCCGAGGACGCCTGGGCTTTGACGAGGGCGAGGTTCTCGAAATAAGCCGTGAAATGTGCGGCGCCGACGAGAATGCGGTCGACGAGTTCGGGAAGTGCGGGCAATTGCAGAGCCACGCCCAAGGCATCGTCTTGCGCGGCACGTTGGCAGAAGCCATTCAGCTCGATGATCCGGCTGGTGAGTTCGTGCAGATGCTGCTGCGCGCTGTCGTCGGGTTGGTTCGGCGAACCGGGAAGTGCATATCCGTACGTGGGATGAACCGTTTGGCCATTCTCGGCGAACGTGAAATAGCCGTCCAAAGCCCGGATATCGATCGGCGCCACGTCCGGCTGTAGCACGACGTCCCAGCCGGAGAGTTCGATCGTTTCGCCATTGCGAATGGCGTCGGCGAGTTCAGCGGTCTTGCCGAATAATTGGAACATCGTTTCGCTGAAGTCGATCAGTCGTTGCGCGGTTGGTTTGTCGTCGCGCCAATCGTCGTCGGATTCAGGATCCGTCGAAAGGGACGTGGCGACTGACGGTGCGAGCGCCAGAGGCACTTTGGCCATCGGGTCGGAGTCTGTGGGCTCGACAGGCAAGATCGAGCGATAGCCCGTCGTCATGGCGGGTCTTTTTCCGAACGGCATGCAGCCTCCCATCCACCCGAGGGATACTCGTCCGCGACCAGAAAGTTGCCGGGCGAGTCGATGCGCGGCACATTAAATGTGAAGGAGTAAATGCAGGATTAATCAGTTGGGCCAGGCGGCGGCATGGGTTCCCAGCGGCACCGACGGCCGCTCGAAGCGCGCTGGCGTCTCCGCCAGCCGGCCCGCATGCCGAACCGCCGTCATCCGCCCGAAGCCGGAGTCGGACACCTCCAGGCGGTCGGTAATGTCACCTGGGGCGAGATCGGGAATGGCGAGCCCATTCGGCTGGGGCCCCAGCTTGAAGAGCCAAGCTCCCGTTTGCGCCAGAGACACCCGCACGAGCCATGATCCGCCTTCTTCGGCTTGGCGTTTCAGCGCCATCACCGCGCCCGTCGCCATCAGGAATCCCGAGGCGTGATCGAGTGCTTGGGCGGGCAGCTCCTTTGGCGTGTCCTGGCCAGCGGCAGTTGCCTCCGCCATGTTCAATCCGTTGGCGTTCTGCACGAGACTGTCGAAGCCGCGCCGTCCCGACCAGGGACCGGCGTGCCCGTAGGCCGAAAGCGACACGCACACGATGCCCGGACTGAGCGCGGCCACCTGTTCAGGTGAAAATCCCTTGGCCGCAATGGCGCCCGGCCGGAAGCCTTGCACGAACACGTCGGCTTCGCGCGTGAGGCCTGCGAGCGTCTCGCGATCCGCCGCATCGGTCAGCTCGAGGAACGTCTGGAGTTTGCCGCGACCGTTGTCCATCACCAGCTGCTGCGCGGACGGCAGCGTCGGGCCCGCGACTGCCAGCACATCGGCGCCATGTCCCGCGAGCGTGCGTCCACAGACGGGGCCGGCGATCACGCGCGTGAGATCGAGCACGCGAATGCCCGACAGCGGCCGCGCGCCGGCTGCACGTTTGCGGGGCGGCGCGTCGCCGATGCGAGTCAGCTCGAGGACGGGCAGGGCAGCGAGGGCCTGACCCTGGGGATGCGCATTCCATTCCTGTGGCGTGCGCGTCATGGTGGCGACGAGCCCGCGTGCAACGGCTTCGTCTTCGAACGACTGCCCCTGCCAGCCGCTGATGGCTTTGGCGACGCTTTCGCGCGTGTTCTGCGCACCCAGCATCGCCAGCATACCGGCGCGATGATGCGGGAAGTTGGTGTGGATACGCACGAACCGGCCATCGCCGGCGCGATACACCCCGAACAGGGGATCGAACATGCGGTGGTTGACGCCTTCGACGGAGAGATAGCGTTCGCTGCGAAATTCGATCGCAGCGTCGCGCATAGCGACCCAGACCTGCTGCGCGCGGCCCGTTCGATGCCGCCAGAATTCTGCCGCGGCCAGCGCACTGGCCGCGATCGAGGCTTGGGCGATGGTGCCCACGGCGAAGGACGACGGCAGCGCGGGTTCCTGACCGGTCAGCTCCACGCGGTCGAGGGCTGCAGCCTCACCCCCGCCGAGCGTCCACAGTTCCGATAGGGCAGTCCGGGGTGTGACGGTGGTCATACGATCTTCTCCCCGTTACTGCACACTTCAGTCGGCATTGGCCCGCACGGGTCGACGCAGGAAGGCTGGCACGTGATCGCCCAGACCGACTTGCTGGGACCCACCGCCATCGCGTTGGCGCGGCTCGGGTTGCTCACGACGGCCTTCGCGCGCCACCCGAGTGTTGCGCTCCACCCGCTCCGCAGGGTCGTTGTCGGACCGGCGCGGCTGCTGGTGCTGGGGTCGCTGATCGCGTCCGGTCTGCTCGAACGGAATCTCAGCAGCCTCGTCGCGGACGGGGGCGGATTGCCGCTGGGGACGGTCCTGGCGTTCTGGTCGAGCTTGCCGTTCGGTCTGCTCGGACCGATCACGCCGTTCAGGCCGATCCGACCGTTCGGATCGCGCTTGCCGTTCGGGGCGGTCCCGCCGCTGTGCCCGATCGCGCCCTTCGGGTCTATCTTGGCGTTCAGGCCGATCCTGGCGTGCAGGCTGGTCTTGCCGCTCATTTCGGTCTCGGCGTCCCTCATCCTCGCGCTGGCGTGGTTCGTCCCGCGCTACCGGGGCATGCGGCACGCCCGTTTCCTCCACGATTCGTGGGCGACGGGGCTCGCGTTCGGGACGTTCGGTGCGGGCCTGCCGATCCTGCGCGGGCTCTACCGGGCGCCGATCGTCGGAGCGCACGGGCTCGCCGATGCGCATCGGTGTGTCGAGCCCCTCGTCGCGGCGTTCGCTGACCTCGGGCGCTCCCCTGGCCCGCTCCGGCCGTACCGACCGATCTCGTCCGGATGCACTGGGCGCCGCGCCATCGCTACGCCGGCTGCGCCCGCGCACGTCGCCACGGCGTCCGCCGGCTGTCGCGCCCTTTTTGGCGCCACGACCCCGGCCGCGCTTGCTGGCCCGTCCTACGGCCAATGTGTCGTCGTCCGGTTCATCTCCGAGCCAGACGGGCTCGGTGCCGATGAGCTTGGTGATCGAATCCATCGATCGAATGTCGTCTGGCGTCACCAGCGTGACGGAACATCCTTCGCGGCCCGCGCGACCCGTCCGGCCGATGCGGTGAATATAATCGTCCGGTTGCCAGGGCACGTCGTAATTGATGACGTGCGACACGTCCGGAATATCGAGACCACGGGCGGCGACATCGGAGGCCGCCAGCAAGGCGATTTCGCCCGAGCGGAATTTATCGAGCGTCGCGGTGCGGCTCGACTGATCCATGTCGCCGTGCAGGGCGCCGGCGTTGAAACCGTGCTTCAGCAGCGATTTGAGCAGGATCGCCACATCGCGCTTGTAGTTGGAGAAGATGATCGCGTTGCGCACTTCGAGCGACCGCAGAATGTCGCGCAGGGCTTCGCGTTTATCCCAGTCTTCCGACGATTCGCAGAAGCGAAAGAGCTGCGTGATCGTAGACGCGGCCGACGCCGGCTTGGCGACCTCGATGCGAACCGGGTCTTTCAAGAACTGATCGACCAGCCGCGTGATTTCCGGCGGCATCGTTGCCGAGAAAAACAGCGTCTGGCGACGCGGCGGCAACAGCTTGCAGATCTTCTCGATGTCGGGAATGAACCCCATGTCGAGCATCCGGTCGGCTTCGTCGATCACCAGGATTTCGACGCCCATCAACATCAGCTTGCCGCGCTGAAAGTGATCGAGCATCCGGCCCGGCGTCGCGATCAGCACATCCACGCCCCGATCGAGCTTTTGGACCTGATCGCCCATCGACACGCCGCCGATCAGCAGGGCGACGTTCAGCTTGTGATTGACGCCGTACTTCTCGAAGCTCTGGGCGCACTGCGCCGCGAGTTCGCGCGTCGGCGCCAGGATCAGCGATCGGGGCATCCGGGCACGCGCCCGCCCGCTTTCCAGCCGTGCGATCATCGGCAGCACGAAAGAAGCGGTTTTGCCTGTTCCCGTCTGTGCGATGCCGAGCACGTCACGGCCGGTCAAGGCAACCGGGATGGCCTGAGCTTGGATCGGGGTCGGCGTGGTGTATCCCGTCGCTTCGATAGCGGCGAGCACTTTGGCGCTGAGTCCGAGCTCAGCGAAGGTGGCGGTCTGCAAAAAAGCAGTCTCCCAACAGCGTTCAAGATCCAACCCTGCCCCGGATGGGCACGATCGGTGACGGTGCAGAGCGCAGGGGGGCTGCCTGGATCAGGCGGCGACATCGCCTGCCTGATCTGAAACAGAAAAAAGGGGCGTCGAGAAAAGGGACAAATGTATGTCAGCATCCCCTGCGCCCGACAGTGTGCTGTGTGGCATACTTCGCACGCCGGAGCAAGCGGAACCCCCAGGCAATTTGGCACCCCCAGGGGCCCATTATTCGCGAACCGATCCCCGTCCACGTCATCCCCGCGAAGGAGTCTGTGAACCTTTCGCGATACGGGGCGGGGTGGCCAGCAACATGGGGATGTTGCTTCACGCCCATTGCCGCCGCCCGGGTGTTCAGTCTTGCCAACGGGTCGTCTGCAGGCACACGATGCCGAACACGGCGCAGACACCAGGGCAAATAGGATCACACCATGGCGGCGACACCAGCACTCCCCAAACGCACGCTCGGCCGCACCGGTCTCGAGGTGACGGCGCTCGGGTTCGGCAGTGCGCCGCTGGGTGACATCTACGAACTCCTCGACGATGCGACGGCCATCGCCGCCGTCGAAACGGCGGCCAAGAGCGGCATTACCCTCTTCGACACCGCCCCGCACTATGGCCAGGGCATGGCGGAACACCGCTACGGCACCGCGCTCCGCCGCCAGCCTCCCGGCAGTTTCGTGCTGTCCAGCAAAGTCGGCCGGGTCATGAAGCCCGCGCCCCAGGGCCGCACCAAGACCACGCGCTTCGTCGGTGGCCTGCAATTCGATGTCGTCCACGACTACAGCTACGACGGGGCGATGCGCTCGCACGAGCACTCTCTGCTGCGCCTGGGTCTGCCGAAAGTCGACGTGCTGCTGATCCATGACGCAGATGCGTGGTCGCATGGTCCCGTCGAAGGCCCCAAGCGCTACCGCGAAGCCATGGAAGGCGCCTACATAGCGCTCGAGAAATTGCGCAGCCAGGGCGTCATCAAAGGTATCGGCATTGGCACCAACGATCCCGAATACGCGGTGCGCTTCCTGCAGGACGGCGATTTCGACTGCATGCTGATTGCCGGGCGCTACTCGCTGCTCGAGCAGCCCGCGCTCGCCGAGGTGCTGCCGCTCGCGACCAGAAAGAACGTCGGCGTCATGCTCGGCGGCGTCTTCAATTCAGGTATCCTCGCCACTGGATCGATCCCCGGCGCGACCTACAACTACACCCCGGCCCCGCCGGACGTGCTCGACAAAGTGCGCAAGATCGAGCGCGTGTGCGCCAGCCACGGCGTTCCCCTGGCGACGGCCGCCATGCACTTCCCCCTCGGCCATGCAGCCGTTTCGTCCATCGTGCTCGGCTCCGTGAAACCCTCAGAAGTCGAACGCAACGTCGCCGCCATGTCGACAAGCGTGCCGCCAGCACTGTGGCGCGACCTCAAAGCCGAACGACTGCTCGCGGACGATGCGCCGGTGCCGGGGGACTGAGGGCACGGGATCACGGTCAGCGGTGCGACTGCGTCGAGATCTCAGGTCAGCAGTTGTGCAGGTTTCTCGGACGCCGGCCAGCGATGGTCGGGCCACGCGCTCGGGCCGGCGTCGGAGAAGCGCCAAGGCACGAAGTCGCGGGAGGTGGGGCGTGCCGGTGCAGCGCGCTCTATGGGGATTGAGGCTGGGCGCCAG
>JANOHP010000002.1:0-10897 GCA_031406575.1 Hyphomicrobiales bacterium | reverse complement strand
CAGGTCGTCATCGAGCGAATCGCGTGCCTCGGTTGACATCCACAGCTTGAATCAGCCCGGGAGCCCGCACTCAATGCCATCAACCCGAGTCAGACTGCCGCAGAGGGGTGAGCAGTTACTACTGGGTGGCTTTCGGCAACCAGCGCCACACGCCCGCGATGTTGACCAGCAGTAAGATCGCGTTCTGAATCAGCAGCGATGCTTTATTGTCGAACCAGCCGTCCGCTATCCACGCGATCGAGGCGGCAATGAACACCAGGAAACCAGCAACGGTAACCTTCGGCGACACATTGATCGCAACCAGGATGGCCGCAACAACGGTGGTGACGGAGGCGAACAGGCGCAGCACTTCCATCGACGTCATGGGCTCAATCCGAATACGACACGAGACGGCTAAAGCGACGGCTCGTTCGCGCTGTGACCTGCTGCGTTGGCGTGCCCGTTCGCGACCACAGCGTGGCCATTCCATCGCGGGCTCGCGCCGCTGTCGTTTGTGCGTTCCGCCGGAATTCTGGCCGTCGGTGGAGGGACGTGGGTACGCCCCAGAGTGATGTTTTTCTGCGCGCGAATTTCACGATTGGCGAACGTCCAGCATTCGCCGCTGTCATCCAAAAAAACAGTCCAATGGAGGTCGAATTCGGGACCGTAGTCGACGAGGAAGTGAGCGAGGCCCGTACCCTTCGGCGTGAGCAGAGGCACTGGAGGATTGAGCTGGAGGAGCATGTGTCCTTCCGGATGAGTGAGAAGGCGGGCCACAGTCGACCCTACTCCACAGCAACCCGGCGGATGATCGAGTGGTTCCCGCCAATCCGGTAGACCGGCAAAAAGGTCCGATCCGACCTCGAACCGGTTTGCGCAATCCAATTGAAGCGTTGCTTGGAATGGTGGGCAGTGAGGGTTTCGAACCCCCGACATCTTCGGTGTAAACGAAGCGCTCTACCGCTGAGCTAACCGCCCGATCCCCTGCGTTTAGGGCTCTGCTGGGTTGCTGTAAAGGGCTGCATTGCCATCGCCAGCCGGGACGGTTACGGCGCGCACGCCAGGGCCTTCTTCACCAGTGTCGACAGACGCGCGCCGTGATCATCATCGAACGCCAGTGCAATCCGCACAGGTTGGCTCGCCGCCGCAAGCGTGCCGACATCGCCTTGCGAAGCGCGCACGCGGACGGCGTCCTTCTCCGTCGTCACCAGTGTGGCCCGGTGCGCACTGGCATCCTGCATTAACCGGCGCGCCTGGATGGCACTGGGCATGTGGTGATCGGGAAATGCCACCTCACCGACGACGTGGGCGCCGTTGGCACGCAGCATGTCGAAAAATCGCGCCGGAGAACCGATTCCGGCCCAGGCGAAAACCGGGCCATCGGTGAGCCAGTCCTCAGGTCCAACGGGCCTGACACGCGCCGTCAGAACATCTTTGCTGAAGTGGCTGCCGATCTGATCGTGGAGCTTTCGGTCCACGCTGCTCCCGCTGTCGCCCCCGACGATTACGATGGCATCGACGAGGCTGAGTTGGAAATCGAGGCCAGCGCGCAACGGTCCCGCCGGCATCACGCGCCCGTTGCCCAGGCCACGCGTGCCGTCGACAACGGCAATCGTAAGGGTCTTGGCGAGGGATGGGTTCTGCAACCCGTCATCCATCACGATGACATCACTCGTGCTGCCGCGCGCTTCGATGAGAGCGGCGCCGGCTGCACGATCACGCGCGATCACGACTGGCCCGCGTGCCGCATGCAACAAGGGTTCATCGCCCACGTCGCGTGCGGTATCGAGTCGAGGGTCGACCCAATGGGGGCCTGGGAGGCGTCCACCATAGCCCCGAGTCAAAATGACCGGCGTGCGCCCGAGTTGACACAACAGGTCTGCGATCGCGGCTGAAACCGGTGTTTTTCCAGTGCCGCCAGTGGTAAAATTGCCGACGCAGATGACGGGCAACGTCGATCGATAGGGTGTCGTGCGATGCCAGCGACGCTCCGCGACGCGCGCCCAGATGCGCGCAATCGGGGCGAGCAGACGGGTCTGGGTAGACCCAGCGGGGCCATACCACCACGTCGGCTCATCAAGGTGCACGAGTGGCGTCCTCGACAGGCTGCGGAACGAGCGGCAGGAGAGCGGTGAGCGTACGCTCGAGAGCCCCCGACAGCGTGTCCAGCGCACGCAGGGCTCGCTTTCGCGTATCGGCAAGGCCGGCCGGGTCACCGAGCAACTCGGCGGTGCGTTGCGCGATGTCGTCGGCAGAGGCCACCCGCGTGGCGCCGCCGCCTTCGAGCAACACTCTGGTGGCATCCTCGAAATTGAAGCAGCTGGGACCTGTCAGCACGGCCGCGCCGTGCCTGACGGCTTCGATCGGGTTTTGACCACCGCGCGCCACCAGCGATCCGCCGATGAAGGCGACCGAGGTCAAGACATAGAGCGTGCCCAATTCGCCGATGGTGTCGGCCACGTAAATATCCGTCGTGGGCCCCGGCAACTCCCCGAGCGAACGGCGGGCGACGCGAAAGCCTTCGGCGGCCAACGCCTCTGCAATGGACGGCCCGCGATGGGGATGGCGCGGCGCGATGATCGTGCAGAACCCATCGAGCCGGCGTGCCAACTGCCGGTGCGCGGCCGCGATGATCATTTCCTCGCCATCGTGCGTGCTGGCGGCGACGAGGCGAGGCCGGCCGGCCAAGGCCGTGTCGAGGACCCGAAACGCCGCCTCGTCCACAGGCGGCGGCGGCGCATCGATCTTCAGATTGCCGGCGACGATGGCGTGCGGCGCGCCCAGTTTGGTGAACCGAGACGCCAGCAGCTCGTTCTGCGCCATAACGAGGGTCAATCGCGAGAAGAGGGCACGGGCGACGTTGCTGCGGGTCTGCCAGCGGCCGAACGAGCGCTCCGACATGCGGGCGTTTACGAGGGTCAGGGGAATGCCGCGAGCATGGGTTTGGAGGATCAGATTGGGCCATACCTCCTGCTCCGTCAGGACGGCCAGACAGGGGCGCCAATGATCCAGGAAACGGGCCACGAATGTCGGTGAGTCGAGGGGGACGAGCTGGTGCACGACGCGGGAGGGAAGTCGGTTGGCAACAAAGCGGGTCGATGTGACGGTGCCCGTCGTCAACAGAACGTGGACGTCGAGCCGACGCTCGACGAGCGCCGACAGCAGAGGGAGGATCGCGCTCGCTTCTCCGACGCTGGCCGCGTGCACCCACACGAGCAGGCCTGCCGGGCGCGCGGTCGATGCAAACCCCACGCGTTCGCGCTGGCGGGTGGGGTCCTCCTTGCCGCGCCGCGCGCGAAAAGCCAAGACGAGACCGGCCAAGGGCCGCGCCAAGCGAGTCATCAGACGATAGGCTGCCAGCTCGATTGGGTAGGGTGCGGGCAGCCTACTGCTCGAGGCATCGGCAGTGGGAGCCGTCGACAGTGCTTTGATTGGCGCCGGCCCTTCCATGGGGTTCGTAATCTCTGCTGCGCCAGCCGCACGCCATCGGGGTCGCGGCAATAGGCCCTGCGGACGCGATTCGGCGCCGGTTGCCCCGTGGTTCTATCGAGGATATGAACCAATTGCCAGGGCATCGGCGAGCCTGCGGCGTGATGATTTACCTGGGACGCTTCGCGAGCGAATGGCCAAGTTTGCCAAGCATCAACGCCGCCGCATGCGGCAATGGGCGCGCCATCTGCGCCAGGGCATCGCGGATCATGCACCGGGATGGGCAAAGCAGGCCTTTGGCCCTGCGGTGTATTATGCCGATATGCTGTTGGCGGACCACGGCGTGTTTCGGCTCGCCTACCTCAACCGGCATCGCCTCGGACCAAAGGCGTGGCGCTCGGCACAGCCCGCTCCGCATCAAATCGCGTCGCTGAAACAGCTTGGCCTCAAAACCATCGTCAATCTGCGAGGCCCCCGCTTTTGCGGCAGCTACTGGCTCGAGCAGCAGGCGTGCGCCCGCTACGGCATGACATTGGTCGATTTTCAAATCCGATCGCGGGCAGCGCCGTCGAAAGAGGAATTGCTGGGCGCGCGCGACCTTCTGGGCCACATCGAGTATCCGATGCTGCTGCACTGCAAATCGGGCGCGGACCGCGCCGGCCTGATGAGTGCGCTGTACATGATCGTCCACGAGGGCCGCCCGGTCGCGGAGGCCAAACAGCAATTGGCGCTGAAATTCGGACACATCCGCCAGTCCGACACCGGCATTCTCGATTATTTTTTCGAGCGGTATCTCGCGGACAACGACGAGAGCCCGATCGCGTTCTTCGACTGGATTGAAAGCCGCTACGACCCCTCCGACGTGGAGCGCGCGTACAAAGCCAGCGGCTGGGCCAACGTGCTCACGAACAAGATTTTGCGCCGGGAATAGTCGTGGTTACGTCTTGTTTCCCGGCTGAAAGACGATAATTCCTGGAATACAAGTGACTATCGGGCCGATGGGCGACGCGTGTCGAGTATCCGCGCCAGCCGGGGAATGGGATCACGTGAACTCGACGTTGACGGTGCCGAGGGTGCCAAAATCTGCCGTCACTCGGTCACCGGGGTGAACGCGATCGACGCCGGTGCACGTGCCCGTCGAAATGATTTCGCCCGCAAACAAGCCGCGCCCCGCGCGAGACTGCTGCTCGGCGATCCAGACCAACGCTTCGAGAGGATCGCCCAGGACGCGACTGCCGGTCCCCGCGCCGTGGACTTTTCCGTTGATGTGCATGGACGCCGCGTGCTGGCGCAGGTCGCGGCCGGGACTATTCTCCTGCCAAGGCCCGGCAATGAAGGCGATATTGGCGCCACCGTCGGCCGTGATGCGAAAACGACCCTTGCCCGCCAGTCCGCCCGCAAATCGAGATCCGACGACTTCGATGGCCGGAGCCAACGCCGCCACCGCAGCGATGACGTCGTCTCGCGTATAAGGCGTCGACTTGGGTGGCAGGTTCCGGCCCAACCGATAGGCAAATTCGGCCTCTACGGCCGGCATGTGTTGTGGCGTGAGTGCCACCTTGGCGGGGCTCTCGTGCATGAACCCGTCGAGCAGCGGTCCCGATCCCGGACGATCCGTGCCGAGCAACAGCTGCGCCTCGGCGCTGGTCGAGCCGATTTTGAAGCCCCGTATGCGTTGACCAGACAAGGAGGCGATGCACGCCTGGATGGCGTAAGCTTCTTCCATCGTGGACGGGGGCGGGATCGCCTCTGCGTCGAGGACCGTGCCTGTTCGGCGCGCTTGCCAAAGCTGTTGGGCGAGATCGGTCATCGTCATTCTCCACGCTCGTGCCGGCCGGGTTGGTCGGTCGCACTCATTCAGCCGCCGCGGGTTGGCTCGGGGTCTGGGTCAGCTCGGTGTGGGCCAAGCCGGCGTAAGCGCCGCCACGGGCCAACAACTCCGCATGCGTTCCCGTTTCGACGAGACCACCTTCATCTATCACACAGATCATGTCGGCCGTTTCGACCGTCGACAAGCGGTGCGCAATGACCAGCGTCGTGCGGCCTTTGGTGAAGCGGGCCAGCGCCTCGCGCACCAGACGCTCCGAGTGCATGTCGAGGGCGCTCGTCGCCTCGTCCAGCAGCAGGATCGGCGCATTTTTCAAGATCGCGCGGGCCAGTGCCAAGCGCTGGCGCTGGCCGCCCGATAGCCGCATACCGCCGTCGCCGATCCGCGTCTCGTAGCCATCCGGCTGCTCGAGAATGAACTCGTGCGCAGCGGCGGCTTTCGATGCCTCCAGGATGTCGGCTAACGAGGCATCCAGCCGACCGAGGGCGATGTTGGCGCGGATCGTATCGTCGAACAGCGTCACGTCCTGGCTGACGACGGAGATTGAATTGCGCAAGCTCTCGAGTGTGACTTCGGCCACATCCTGGTTGTCGATGAGGATGCGACCGCCATCGACGTCGAACAGCCGCGGCACCAAGTTCACCAGGGTTGATTTTCCAGCACCCGACCGGCCCACGAGAGCCACCGTGCTGCCCCCCGGGATACGCAGCGAGAAGCCACGAATGGCAGCACTCTCGTCACTGGGTCCATAGCCGAACGTGACCCGATCGAAGGTGATGGCGCCCTCCGATACGAGCAGATGCCGGGCGCCTGGCTGGTCGACGACGACGGGGGCTTCGTCGAGCAGCGCGTAGAGACGTTCGGCGGCAGCCAGCCCTTCCTGAATGCGGACCGACAAGTTTCCCAGGCCCCGCGTCGGCTGGGCGGCAAGCACGAGTGCCGTCACGAACGCCATGAAATCACCGATGGTGCTGATGCCGGACGCGATCCGCCACGTCGCGAGCGCGATGACGCCGGCAACCGCAATGCCACCGAGCGCTTCGAGAAGGGGATCGAGGCGGGCGCGGTTTTTCACGGCTTTCATGCGCAGCGCGAAGATCTGTTCGAAATTCTGCACCATTCGGCCGGTGGCGTAGCGTTCGAGGCGAAACGTTTTGATGAGCCGCGCGCTGCCGAGCTGTTCCGCCATCAGCGACAGCATCAGTCCCTGCTGCTCCTGCGTGCGCCGTGCCACGTTCTTCAAGCGCCGACCGATGGCCAGGATCGGCAGAATGGCCAGCGGATAAACGCCGAGTACCATCAGTGACAAAACAGGATCGCTCCACACCATATAGCCGACGAGCGCGGCGATCGTCAGCGCATCGCGCACGGCGGTCGTCAGAGCCGCCTGCAGCGCGACTTGTATTTGGCCGACATCGTTGGTGAGCCGGGAGATCAGATCGCCGGGTGCGTCACGCGTCAATTGCGCGTAGTCGGCGGCCACGAGGTGCGAGATCGCTTTGTTCTGCATCCCCGTGGTGATGCGCAGCACGATGCGGTTCGACGTGACGGTCGTCAGATACATGAGCACGGCGCGCGTGCTGGTCGCCAGAATGATCAGGCCGGCCACGCTGTACAGAACGCCGAGGTCACCTTTGGGTAGCACGTCGAAAGCGTATTTGATGAGGCGCGGATAACTTCCCGTGACGGCCGCCAACCCGATCATCAGCGCCAGGACGACGGACAGCTCGCGGTGCCGGGGCCAGACCCATTCGTCCGCGATCCGCCGCAGCAGGCTTTTCGTGCCACTGTCGAGGCCCAGTCTGGCACGTTCCCCACTCTGCTGCGCACTCACGATCTCTTCGCCTGACCAGATGGGTTGCACGGTGTGAAAGCATAGTCTCCGGGTGCCTCTGAGGTCACGCAGAAACGGGGCGTTTGTTCAACTTCATCAACCACCTGGAGCGGCGTCGGGATCGAGAAGGCGGTGCATGTGAACGATGAAATAGCGCATGTGAGCATTATCGACGGTCCTCTGCGCGACGCCCTTCCAAGCTTTGTGGGCCTCGGCGTAATTGGGGTAGATGCCGACGAGATCGAGCTTTTGCGTGTCGACGAACTCGAGGCGCTCCAAGGAGCTGAGCTCTCCGCCGAAGACGAGGTGGAGAAGTTGTTTGGGTGCGTTTTCGCGGGGGGTATCGCTCATTGGTCACTCCGTTTCATCGCTTGGCTGGTCGGCGAGATCTCGACGCTCGGCGCGACGCAGTCATGTCGTTTCGTGGCTGGACCTGTACAAACCTTTGCCGCCATGGCAAGCCCGCCCTTCGGCACCCGATCGCACCGCACCGGTGAACACGGTGGCCGGGTGCGGTGTCATCTTTCTCTCGGGCGACCGGCTCTGCGATAGTGGAGCATCGAATCCCCGTCAATCATGAGCAATTCCCATGTCACGCGACGATCGGGCTCCGCCGAGGGCTGTCGAGGCGGTGCAATCGCCCGGCCGAGAGGCTGTAGACCACACTGCGACAGTTCGACAGTCACCCGTCGGCACCGGCCTCATGATCATGGCGCTGGCGCCGTTCGCCTTCGGTTACTTGTTCTCCTATCTCTATCGTGGCGCCAACGCTGTCGTGGCGGGGGATCTCGTCTCGGAATTGGGGCTGACGCCGTCGGAACTGGGATTGTTGACGGCTGCGTATCTGGGTGCTTTCGCGGCGTTCCAACTGCCGCTCGGCGTTCTGCTCGACCGATACGGGCCGCGCCGCGTGCAAGGTGCGCTCGTCATCTTCGGTGCGGCGGGAGCTCTGGTCTTTGCGACGGGGCAGGACGCGCTCACACTGACGATCGGTCGGGCTATGATCGGCATCGCCTTTTCCGGTGGCCTCATGAGCTGTTTCAAGGCGGTCGTGATCTGGGTTGCGGAGCCTCGGCGGGCGTTGGCGAATGCTTGCCTCATGTCCGTGGGTGGCCTTGGGCTCCTGATTGCAACGGCGCCTTTGGAAGTCCTGTCACGCACGTTCGGGTGGCGGTTGACCTTCGTGGGTCTGGCGGCGGTAACCCTCGTTGCTGGACTGATGATCCTGCTGATCGTGCCCGAGCGCGGCGTTGCCACCTCGTCGGAGCGGCTGTCCAAGCAAATTCGCCAGATCGGACAGATTTACACGGACCGCGTCTTCGTTGCGATGGCGCCGCTGCTTGCCACCACGGCTGGGTCCCACATCGCCCTTCAGACGTTGTGGGCGGGTCCATGGTTTCGCGATATCGCAGGCCTCGACCGCATCGGCGTGGCGAATGCGCTGTTGATCATGGCAGCGCTGTTCATCGTCAGCATTCTGCTCAGTGGCGTCATCGCCGATCGTCTGGTGCGGCGCGGCTATAGCCTGTTGACGACGATGCTGGGGTTTCAGGCGGTGTTTTTCGTCGTGCAGGTGGCGTTGCTGTTCAATCCGCAGGATCGCGTGGTGTCGCTCGTTTTGTGGTCTTTGTTCGGCATGACCGGGCACATCTCGGTGGTGGCGTTCCCATGGCTCGCGCGGTATTTCGGCAGCACGCTGTCTGGGCGCTCGAACACGGCCGCCAACTTGCTCATGTTCGCGTGGGCCTTCGTCGCGCAGTACGGCATCGGCGGGATCATCGGTTTGTTCCCGGCCAGCCCTTCGGGCGGGTATGCGACCGAGGCCTATCCGGTCGCCTTCGGCATCGTCCTGGCCGTTCAGCTCGTGTGCCTGGTGTGGTGGTTCGCCAATCGCGGCCTGATCGCCGCCGCAGAAAAAACCCCGAAGGTTTACGCGGCTTCGACCTCGGGGCGCTGAGTGCTATCGGTTTGTCAGCTTGAGTTCGATGCGCCGGTTGCGCCGCATCGTCTCTTCACTCGCGCCGTCCTCGAGGGGTGCAAACTCGCCATAGCCCGCAGCAACCAGACGCTTGGGCGTGACGCCACGGCTGATCAAGTATTTGACCACCGAGGTGGCGCGCGCGCTCGACAGCTCCCAGTTCGAAGGGAAATCGCGGCTGGCGATCCGCCGCGCGTCGGTGTGGCCATCGACCTGGAGCGCCCAATCGATTTCCGGCGGGATTTGTCGCTCGAGATCGATGATCGCGGACGCCAATGCATCGATGGCGCCCAGTCCTTCCGGTGTCATCTGGGCCTGACCGGAGGGAAACAGGACTTCGGACTGGAATACGAAGCGATCGCCCACGACGCGAATGTCACGCCGGTCGCGCAGCAGATCGCGCAATCGCCCGAAAAAGTCCGAACGGTAGCGCTGCAATTCCTGGACCTGCCGCGCGAGAACGACGTTGAGCCGCGCGCCCAGATCGGTAATCCGCGTCTGAGCGTCCTTGTCCTTGGCTTCTGCGGCCTGCAACGCCTCGTTGAGGGCGGCGATCTGGCGGCGCAGCGCCAGGAGTTGCTGATTGAGCAGGTCGACCTTTGCCAGCGCCTCGCTGGAGGCGCCTTTCTGGTCCTCGAGGTCTTTCGTCAGAAGTGCCACGCGTCCAGCCGCTGCGGTGGCTTTCTCGTCGCCCAGGCCCGCCGAACTGGCGAGTCGGTCGTTGTCGCCCTTGAGGGAGGCGAGCGTCGCCTGCATCGATGCCAAATCGTCTTCGATATTGCGCGACTTGCCTTTTTCGAGCGACAGCAGGCTGGTCAATTCCGAGATCTGGCGCGTCAGCCGTTTGAGCGCACTGTCCTTGCCGGCGGCTTCCTGGCCGACGAAGTACTGCGAGATCATGAAAACCGAGAGCAGAAAGGTGACCGTCAGCAACAGCGTCGACAGGACGTCGACGTAGCCCGGCCAAAATTCACCGTATTCGGAGGCTCGTCTGCTGCGTCCGCGCGCCATGGCTCACTTCCTGCGCTGTTGGATACTCTGAGCAATATCCTTGATGGTGGCGGCCACCTCGGTCTGTCGGGTAGCTTGCTCATCCACCCACTCGCGCACCACTTTTTGTTCGGCCCGCATCTGACGCACGAGGGCATCGATGCCGACGGCGAGTTCCTTGACCATGCCAGCGCCATTGGCGCCGTCTGCGCTGCCCGGCGGTGCAGTGGCCATGCGCTGGGACAGCTCGGCGAGTACTTGGCGCATGTCGGCCATCACCGCCACGAGTTGTGGGTTGACGCCGTCCACACCCGCTGCGCCGCCCGGCGTCAGTTCCGTGATGCCCGACAGCCATTCTTCGAGCTCATTGTAGAAGCGGTTGTGGGCGTGATTGGCCTGCAGGTCGAGAAACCCCAGGATCAGCGATCCGGCAAGACCCAGCAGGGATGCAGAGAATGCGGTTCCCATGCCGCGCAGTGGCGCAGACAGTCCCGTTTTCAATTCCTCGAAGACCAGCGTGGTGTCGGACTGTTTGCTGTCGAGCGAGCTGATGACCTTGCCGACCGACTGGATTGTTTCCAGCAATCCCCAAAACGTGCCGAGTAGGCCCAAAAACACGAGCAGGCCCACGAGATAGCGGCCCGTATCGCGGGCTTCGTCGAGCCGGCCGCCAATCGAATCCATGATCGAGCGCATGGAGGTGGTCGACAGCGACGTGTAGCCCCGCCGGTCGCGCAGCATGGTGGCCATGGGCGCGAGCAGTGTCGGCTTGAGGGACATCGACAAGCCGGGATCGGAAATCCGGAACGCGTTGACCCAGCGAATTTCGGGATAAAGGCGAATGACCAGCCCGAATACC
>JANOHP010000148.1:0-12270 GCA_031406575.1 Hyphomicrobiales bacterium | reverse complement strand
TCACCGACAGGTTGACATTGTCGAGCGCCTTGACGCCGGGAAATGTCTTGGTGATGCCGCGCATTTCAAGGATCGGGGTCATGGCGGGCCTGCTGGGTGCGAAAGGGCTGGCCCTGCCATCGCTGGACGGCAGGGCCAAGGGTTCAGTCAGAGGATATTACTGCAGATCTTCGGCTTTGATATAGCCGCTGTCGACCACAACCGACTGGTAGTTGGATGCGTCAACCGGCACCGGAACCAGCAGGTACGACGGCACAACCTTGACGCCGTTGTTGTAGGTTTCGGTGTCGTTGATTTCCGGCTCGGCATCGTGGCTCGATCTGGCGCGCCATTACACGGAGTCGGACCATTTGGGCTCCCTGGTCGTGTCGATCGGTATCGGAGCGCTGGCCTTCTACTTTGGTCGGCGCATCGCCAGAGCGAACGGATCGCGTCGGGAGGACCACCGCCCATGAAACCCGGAGAAATCTTCACGGCGGCGGGCGAGATCGAGCTGAATGCGGGTCGAACGACGACGGTCCTGACCGTTGCCAACACCGGCGATCGGCCGATCCAGGTCGGCAGCCACTATCATTTCCACGAGTGCAATCCGGCGCTCTCCTTCGATCGGAAAGCCGCGCGGGGTCAGCGGCTCGATATTCCGGCGGGAACGGCGGTGCGGTTCGAGCCCGGCCAGACGCGCGAGGTGACGTTGATCGAGGTGGTGGGCAAGCGCGAGATCTACGGATTCCGGCAAGACATCATGGGCAAGCTCGACGGCAAGGGTGGGCCATGAGGCGTGGGGTTGCGGCAAGCTTCATCTTGGTGACGGGCTTGGGTCTGGCCATCACGCTGTCAGTCCACGCCCATCCACCTTCTATCGTCAGTTCGTCGGTGGAAAAGGTCGTTGCCGATGAAATTCGCGCGTTCCGAAAAGAACTCGCCGATGCCGTCGTCGCCAAGGATAAAAAGCGTCTCGGCGAACTGTATGCGCCCTCGTTTCAACATACGGACGAAGCGGGCCGGATCTCGGATCGCGATACCCACGTCGCCACCCTACTGGCTGGTACGCCGGGCATCGAAACGGCACCTGCGGACAACCTCGTCATCCGTATTCCCAACGACTGGGTGGCGATCGCGACGGGCAGGAGCCGTATCGGCCGGCCTGTCGAGGGCAAGCCCACGGTCATTCGGTGGACTGCCGTCTATACACGAACTGACAAGAGCTGGTGGTTGGTGGTGAGCCATGCTTCCAGCAGTCCGTGAGCATGAGTGGATTGCGATGAAGGCGAGCTTGCACGCAGGGTGCAATTCACATAATGTAAGGAAAAAGATTAAATGTAAGGAAATTGGGATGGCCTTCCAATCCAAAATCACGTCCAAAGGCCAGATCACGCTCCCCGCCGAGCTACGCGCACGCTTGCGGTTGGAGGAAGGGGATTCCGTCGAGTTTTATTTCGACCAAGCTGGACGCGTCTGCATGCGCCCGCGCCGTGAGGGTGTCGATGATTTTCTCGGTTCTCTGCCGCCACGGTCGGCCAAAGCCAGTTACCCCAGCGATGATGCTGCAATAGCGGCCGCAATCATCGGGCGCGATGAGCGCTCGCGCGCAAAGAAGCGTCGGGGATGAGATGATCGGGCTCGACACCAATATTCTGCTGCGGGCAGTGACCAATGATGATGCAATACGGTCTCCGATAGCGAGGCGACTTCTCAGGACCCTGACGAGCAGGGCGCCCGGCTATATCGACATCATTGTGCTATCGGAGTTCGCTTGGTCGCTCGAGCGGCGTTACGATTATAGCCATTCGCAGATCATCGAGGCGATCGAAACTCTCCTCACGAGTACGTCTTATGTCGTTGCGGAGCGAGATGTGGTCAGCCGCGCACTCATCCGCGTGGAGGAGCATGAACTCGAGTTTTCCGATGCGCTCATCAGCGAGTTGAACCGTGAATCTGGTTGCTCCGTGACGATAACGTTCGACAAGACAGCTGCGCATGCGTCGGGGTTCTGGCCGGCGCGTTGACCTCAACGGGAAAAATAGCATGCCCTTCAAAATCCCCCGCTCCGCCTACGCGCAGATGTTCGGGCCGACGGTCGGCGACAAGGTGCGCCTTGCCGATACCGAGCTCATCATCGAGGTCGAGAAGGATTACACGACATATGGTGAGGAGGTGAAGTTCGGTGGTGGCAAGGTCATCCGCGACGGTATGGGTCAGAGCCAAGTGACCAACGCGCGGGGCGCAGTCGATACGGTGATCACCAATGCGCTGATCGTCGATCACTGGGGAATCGTGAAGGCGGATGTCGGCCTGAAGGGCGGGCGCATTCGCAAGATCGGCAAGGCCGGCAATCCCGATATCCAGCCGGGCGTCGATATCATCGTGGGGCCCGGCACCGAGGTGATCGCGGGCGAGGGTCGTATTCTCACGGCGGGTGGTTTCGACAGCCACATTCACTTCATCTGTCCCCAGCAGATCGAAGACGCGCTGATGTCGGGTGTTACGTCGCTGCTGGGCGGAGGCACGGGACCGGCACACGGCACGCTGGCAACGACCTGCACATCGGGGCCGTGGCACATCGAAATGATGCTGCGCTCCATCGATGCGTTCCCCGTCAACATCGGAATTTCGGGTAAGGGGAATGCCTCTGTGCCCGATGCGCTCGTCGAGATGGTCGAGGCGGGCGCCTGCGCGCTGAAGCTGCACGAAGACTGGGGGACGACTCCCGCCGCCATCGACTGTGCGCTGACGGTGGCGGACCAGCATGATATCCAGGTGATGCTGCATTCCGATACGCTCAACGAGTCGGGCTTCGTCGAGGAGACGGTGAAAGCTTTCAAGGGTCGCACAATCCATGCGTTCCATACGGAAGGTGCGGGTGGCGGGCATGCGCCCGATATCATGAAGATCGCGAGCCTGCCCAACGTGCTGCCGTCGTCGACCAATCCGACACGCCCGTTCACGGTGAACACCATCGACGAGCACTTGGACATGCTGATGGTGTGCCATCATCTGTCGCCGTCGATCCCAGAAGACCTCGCGTTCGCCGAGAGCCGCATTCGCAAGGAAACGATTGCCGCCGAGGATATTCTGCACGACCTCGGCGCCCTTTCGATGATGTCGTCGGACAGCCAAGCCATGGGCCGGATCGGCGAGGTGATCACGCGCACGTGGCAGACGGCGCACAAGATGAAGGTGCAGCGGGGAGCCCTGCCCGAGGAGGTCGGGTGCGGCAACGACAACTTCCGCGTGCGGCGCTACATCGCGAAATACACGATCAATCCGGCGATCGCGCACGGCGTGTCGCGCCACATCGGCTCGGTGGAGGAAGGCAAACTCGCCGACCTCGTGCTGTGGAGCCCGGCGTTCTTCGGTGTGAAGCCGGATTTCATCCTGAAGGGTGGCATGATCGTGGCGGCCCCGATGGGCGATCCCAACGCGTCGATTCCGACCCCGCAACCCGTGCATTATCGCCCGATGTTCGGCGCGTTCGGCGGCGCCGTGGCGGCGACGTCGTTCGTATTCGGCTCGAAAGTGGCTGTGCAGCGTGGCGTGACTGAACGCTACGGCATGAAGAAGCAGATGATCGCGGTGGAGAACGTACGGGGCGGCATCTCCAAAAAGAGCATGATCCTCAACGACGCGACGCCCGACATTCAGATCGATCCCGAGACCTACGAGGTGCGTGCGGACGGCGAGCTGCTCGTGTGCGAACCGGCCGAGGTTTTGCCCTTGGCGCAGCGGTATTTCCTGTTCTGAAGCCGCGAGTTCACCCGCAACTCGAAAAGCCGCAATCGCGGCACACGCGGCAGCCCGACTCGTGGATCAGTGTGCCCGTGCCGCAGCGTGGGCAAATGCGGCCGCGTTCCGGGCGATCCCGTGCCAGGACAGCGGGCCGACCGGTGGCGGGCTCGGCATCGTGGGGCCGGGACGTTGACTGTGCGGCCATCTCGCGGGGAGGTGGAGCACTTGCGGGCGCACTGCGCGGTTGCAGGAAGCCGATGCGCAGCATGTGCTGCTCGATGATCTCGCCGATGGCGGCCAGCAGGCTCGGGACATAGCGGCCGTCCATCCACTGCCCGCCCTGCGGATCGAACACGGCCTTCAGCTCATCGACGACGAATGACACGTCGCCTCCCCGGCGGAATACGGCGCTGATCATGCGGGTCAACGCGACCGTCCAGGCGTAATGCTCGAGGTTGCGGGTGTTGATGAAGATCTCGAACGGCCGTTGACGGCCGTCCTGCTCGATGTCGTTGATGGTGACGTAGATGGCGTGGTCGCTGCTGGCCCACTTGAGTTTGTAGGTGTAACCGGCCAGCACGGGCTCGCGCTCGAGCGGCGCCGTCATGTAAACGATGCCCGAGCCCCGATCCGACGACAGTATGCGGGGAACACTGGTTGCCACGCCAGCAGGGGCAGGGATCAAGGCAGCACTCTTGGCGTCGCCAGCGGATGCGGCAGGCAGGGGTGCTTCCGCTGCGGCTGGTGCCGAGGACAACACGGAGCCAGTTGTCTCATTGGGTCGAAATGTCGTGCAACCCTTGAGACCGAGGTCGTAGGCTTCGCGATAAATGTCCTGGAAAGCCTCGAACGGCAATGTCTCGGGACAGTTGATTGTCTTCGAAATCGAACTGTCGACGTGCGACTGCACAGCGGCCTGCATCGACAGGTGTTGGCTGGGCGTCAGATGAGCCGCGGTGACGAAGGCTACCGGAAGCGGAGCGTCGGGTCCGTGCATGCCGCGAAACAAGGCGTATGCGTAATCCTCCACCCATTCCTCGCGCATGCCGTCACGTTCTCGAATGCGTCGCAGATACCGGAAATCGAAGGCCGGTTCGATGCCGCTGGAGACATTGCCGGCGAGCAGTGAAATCGTCCCCGTCGGCGCGATGCTGGTGAGGCAACCGTTGCGGATGCCGTGCTTTGCGATCGACTCGCGCACGTCGTGCGGCAGGTGTGCAACGTTGGGCGAAGCGAGAAACGGCGCTGCCTCGAAGCGCGGGAAGGCGCCCTTTTCCTGCGCAAGGTCGGCGCTCGCACGGTAAGCGACGCGTTCGATGATGCCCATCCACCGACTGGCCAGAGCACGAGCTTCGGCGCTGCCGTAAGCGACACCGCACAGGATCAGCGCATCGGCGAGGCCCGTGATGCCCAGTCCAATGCGACGCTTGGCCATCGCTTCTTCGCGCTGCGCCGCAAGCGGATATCCGGAAATGTCGATGACGTTGTCGAGAAAGCGCACGGCGACCGGTACGAGAGCTTCCAGGCGCGCCTCGTCGAGTGCCGCGTCGGCCGCGAAGGGACGAACCACGAGACGAGCGAGATTGATCGACCCCAGTAGGCACGCGCCGTAGGGTGGCAATGGCTGCTCGCCACACGGATTTGTGGCGCGGATCTCTTCGGCATAGGCCAAGTTGTTGCGAGCATTGATGCGGTCGATGAAGATGACGCCCGGTTCGGCATAGTCGTAGGTCGCGCGCATGATCCGCGCCCACAGATCGCGCGCGCGCACGGTGCGAAACACCCGGCCCTCGAACACGAGATTCCAATCCATATCGGCGTGCACGGCGGCCATGAAGGCATCCGTCACCAGAACCGACAGATTGAAGTTGCGCAGGCGGCTCGCGTCCGCCTTGGCGTCGATGAAAGTCTCGATGTCGGGATGGTCGCATCGCATCGTGCCCATCATGGCGCCGCGCCGCTGGCCGGCCGACATGATCGTGCGGCACATGGAATCCCACACGTCCATGAAGCTCACAGGCCCCGATGCTCCCGCCCCGACGCTGCGCACGAGCGCGCCTGCGGGCCGTAGCGTCGAGAAGTCATGGCCGATGCCGCCACCCTGCTGCATCGTCAGGGCGGCTTCCTTGACGCTGTCGAAAATGGCCGTGAGGTCGTCCTCGATGCGGCCCATCACGAAGCAGTTGAAGAGGGTGACGGTGCGCCCAGTCCCCGCGCCTGCGATGATGCGGCCGGCGGGGAGGAAGGCCAAATCGTTCATGGCCTCGAAAAACCGGCCCGCCCAGAGTGACTGCACAGCCTTTGGTTCGGGTTTGGCCGCTGCCGTCGCCACCCGGCGCCATGTGTCAGCCAAAGTGGCTTCCACGGGCGCGCCTGCATCGTCTTTCAGACGATATTTTTGGTCCCAGATGTGGTCGGAAATCGCGGGACGCGGAAGAGAATGGAACTGCATGGGAGGCTAGGATCCGAACGTTACACGATCTCCATTAAATAGCCGCCGGACCGACAAAAGTCAAGGAATGTTCTATTAACGTTCTCCGCGCTGATCGGGCTCGCCATCGTGGCGCTGACCCCTTGCGGCTGCTGCATCTGGCGGGGGACAGGCTGACTGCGCGGCCTCGCGAATAAGTCGTGTCGTTGCGTCTTCAATGGCGGTTTGGCAGCGGCGGCGGAATTCGGCGCGGGGCAGGCCAGGGGGGATGGGGTCGAGCAGTTCGACGATGATCGTACCGGGGAAGCGCGCCAAGCTGCGTCTGGGCCAGTAGAGCCCCGAATTCAATGCCAGCGGCACGCAGGGGACGCCTAGTCCTTCGTACAGCGCCACATAGCCTGGTTTGTAATCGGGCTCCGCGCCCGGTGGGCGACGCGTGCCTTCGGGAAAGATCACGATCTGGCGACCTGCGGCAGTTCTATCGCGGGCGTCCGCCAGCATCTGTTTCAGCGCCAATGACGCGCGATCGCGACGCACGAGGATGTGCTCGAACTTGATGCAAAACCAGCCATAGAGCGGAATCCATTTCAGCTCGTCCTTCAGAACGATTGCGGGGTCTGCAAACAAGGGCACCAACGCGAACGTGTCCCAGGCCGACTGATGTTTGGCAACGACGAGAAACGCGCCGTCGGGCAGCTTTTCGCTGCCACGCACCTCGAGGCGCATGCCGCAGATGAGGCGCAGCAGCGCCAAGGAGAAAAGGCCATGGATGCGCAGGCCCTGCATGGCCCAACTTCGCGGCGCAATCAGCAGCCAACTGCCAAGGAGCAGGAACAGCGCCGTCGACGTGTAGAACGCTGCAGCAAACGCGATCGAGCGAAGCATCATGAAATGTGGTGTCCCAGGTCGCGCTCCGGCGAGTTCATGTCGGGAGCCCGGCATATGAACCTTCAATCGTAGCTTTCGCGCGCGCGATCGCAAGTCGGGCGATGGACAACAGGTATTTCGTGTACTCGCCAATCAGCATTCGAATTGTTGCCGGATGGCGCCACCAATCGGCCAAATGGTAATGGCGACTGGGAACAGCATGGGGGATGAGCTTCACCGTCGGCATAGCGATGGCGAATTCCGCGAGACTGCGGGGCATGTGATAAGCAGACGTGACCACGATCAGGCTACGGAAGCGTTTTGCTTGCGCCCATGCGCGCGCTTCGTCCGCGTTACCGATCGTGTCCAGCGCATCATGGCCGATATCGACGCAGCATTTGTAGATGGCCGCATTGCCACCGATTTTGCGGCTGAGGTCCAGCGGTGATCCGATATTGCGATTGACGCCGGAGACGAGCAGGCGGCGACCAATCCGCGCCTCGATAAGGTGCAGACCTGCAGCGATGCGATCCTCCCCACCAGTCAAAACAACGACGGCATCGGCAGGAAGCGAAGTCGCAGCGACTGATGTCCCGACATGGTTCGCAAACACGCAAAACCCGCCCACGAACGCCGATACGGCGACGCCTGAGACTGCGAGCAACGATGAGCGCATGCGTGGCATGGCAGAAACTCGGTGGCGAAACGAGGTGGTCGATGCGGGCTGAACCCGAAGACAACGGCGAAAGCCTACACTATCAATGCTGGCTGTTGAGGATGCGGAACACGCCGAACCGGGACGTGAGTCGGCACAGCGTTGCGATGACGACCACTACGAGGACGAGCACGCCATATCCCATCGCGTCGAGTGCTCCGGTTCCGACGAGCCGATGCAACTCCGCCACAGTGACCGTGCCCCCGCCCAAAATCTCCATGAAGGTCGGCATCATGGCAAACACCAGCATGGCCGAGAGCGCGCCAACGAGGCCCGCCCGCACACCAACCCGCTGAAAATGGCGTTCGAATTCGCCGGCGATGAAGCGGTCCGTGGCGCCGACGAAGTGCAGTACCTCGATGATTTCCCGGTTCGACGCCATGGCACTGCGCGCCGCTGAGACGATGATGGCAATCGTGGCGGCGGCGACGAGAATAAGAATGGCGAACCCGCCAAGCGCCAGTGACCTGGTCACGGTGCGGATTTGCTGCTGCCAGTGGCGATGATCGTCGAGCACCACGCCTTTGGGAAACTGCGCCGTCAAATCTCGGCGCAAGGCGACGAGATCGGGTGGCTGACCGCGATCGACCTCGATGGCCACGAGTCGCGGGACGGGCAGCGCTTTCAGACCCTCCGAACTGCCGAGCCATGGCTCGATCAGGGACGCCGAATCGTCCAGCGACAGGGGGCGAACGGTGCGGATGCCGGGTTGTTTGGACAAAAATGTCGTCACGCCTTTGACGATTTGTTCCGTGTCGACCTTGTCGCGCGGCTCGATTTGGACGGTGATTTCGCTGGCGATGTCGTTGAGCCAAGCCGAGGCAGCCTGCTGCATCATGTAAACCGCACCGGCCGTCAGGCAGGCGAGGAAACACATGATCGAAATGACGAGGGTCAGAGAGTTCGACGTGACAGATCCAGCCGGCACGATCGGCGCGGGTCCGATATGAGGGCTCGTGCGGGTCGACGAGCGCCCGCTCGCTCGCAGATCACTCTCACCTGGGGAGAATGCTGCGGGATCGAGTGGGTCTCCCCGAAAAGAACGCTCCCCCTCACTGTTGGGATACTCACCTTCGGCATGAGGAGCGTAGCCCGAGGCGCCGGGATCGCTGATCGGCGGGCTGTAGGGCGTAGGGTCGGGGTAGGGTGCCTGATGTGGGCGGCTGACGCCTGAACTGGGCCCAGCCCAGCCTTCGCGCCGCAAACGGTCGCGGGGATCGTGTGGGGGCGGCAAGTGCGCTCCCCCCGGCGGCGGTCTGTCATACGATCCGGACATAGCCGTCGTGCAGCTCCAGCCTGGGGGCCTTGAATTGACGCATCAGCTGATGATCGTGGGTGGCGATCACGACCGACGTTCCGAGGCGGTTCAGCTCGATGAAGAGGCGAAGCAGACGACGCGCCATCCCGGGATCGACGTTGCCCGTCGGTTCGTCGGCCAGCAACAGCTCGGGTTTTCCGATCACGGCGCGCGCAATGGCGGCACGCTGTTTTTCACCGCCCGAAAGTACTGAAGGATAATGGTCCATGCGCTCGCCCAGACCCACCCATTGCAGCAAGTCCGTCACGTCTTCGCGGTAATCCGATTCGCGTTTTCCGACAACGCGCAGGGGCAGAGCCACATTCTGCCACGTCGTCATGTGGTCGAGAAGGCGAAAATCCTGGAAGACGATCCCGATTCGACGCCGCAGGCGCGATCGGTTGGACGTGTCGATGCGCGTGACGTTCTGTGAAAACAGCGTGATCGTACCACGGCTCGGCGCCTGGGACATGAACAACATGCGCAGCAGGGACGATTTTCCGGCGCCCGACGGACCGGTCAGAAAGTGAAACGAGCCGGGGCGCAGATGAAAGCTCACGTCGTGCAGGATTTCCTGCCCACGACCGTATTTGAGCCCCACGTTCTGCAACCTGATCACGTCAGTTCCTGTCCGAGAATCAACTCTGTGAGACAACACAGCGCAGCGCCTATATGCGGGAAGCCGCCACCACGATCAACGTCCTTCCGTCCCGCCGCGGCGCCGGCCGGCTCCGCGCGTTGCGGTCGTGTTCGGCACGTGTCGGTGATTTGATCGCTCCGGCTGAAATCAGCCATACTTTTCGGAGCGTTGCCGTCTGCCAGCCGGAGCCTGAGAGTCGGCGAGGATTGTGGCGCGCGTATGGGTGAGCTGGTGCGTCAGTTGTCCCGGTCAGGGAGTGGAGGCTTCGCGGAGCCAGCACCATCTGCTACCAAGGGCTGGAGCGGTTCTGGCCGCGCCTTGCTGTCGTGCAGGTATGAAGAAGGGCCCGTCGGAATGGCTGGAATCGAGGTTGTATTCTCGCCTGAGACGATCGCCGATCGGGTTGATGGGCTTGCGCGCGAAATTGCGGCGGCTCCCTTGCAGCGCCTGCTGGTCGTTCCCATCCTCACCGGCAGCTTCGTGTTTTCCGCCGATCTGCTGCGGGCGCTATCGCGTGCCGGTCTCCAGCCCGAGGTCGATTTTCTGTCGGTCTCCAGCTACCGCTTCGGAACGAAGTCGACGGGGACGGTGGATATAGTGCGCGACATGGTCCTCGAGGTGGAAGGCCGCGACGTTCTGATCGTGGACGACATTCTCGATACCGGCCGCACGCTGGCCTTTGCCAAGGACTTGATCGCGGCCCGGGGCGCGCGCACGGTGAAATCCTGCGTGTTGCTGGAAAAGCGGGTGCGGCGCGCGGTGGCCATCGAAGCGGATTTCGTCGCATTCGAATGCCCGCCGGTATTTGTCGTGGGCTACGGTATGGATCTGGCGCACAAGTATCGTGAATTGCCGTTTGTCGGCCGCGTCATCGAAGACTGATAAACAGTTCGCTCGTGGGTCGGACGGTCGTCGTAGCGTGGGGGTTCCCAATGGCACGCATACTTCTCGTAGACGACGACAAGGGTGCACTGGCCACGACACGCCGTGCATTGGAAATGGACGGGCACACCATCGCCGCCTGCGAGGACGGTGCCGATGCGTTGGCCGCACTCCGCTCGGGCGAACCTTACGACGCACTTGTGACGGATATGCAACTTCCGGGTCTCGACGGCCTCGCCCTCGCCACGCAAGCGCACACATTGAACCCCGCCCTGCGGATCGTGATGATTTCGGGGCATGCGAGCGCCTTGGAAGACGCGATGAAACGCGCCATTCCCAACGCCCGCGCACTGGCCAAACCGTTTTCGATCGAGCAGATCCGGTCGGCGGTGCGGGCTTCACTGGCGGGCTGAACGGCCAATAAGCCGCGATTGCGGTCCCAAGAACGCCGGATTGACGCGGATCTGGCCCTCGACGTGGCTGTTTCGTGCTATCATATAGGTCGTATGCAACACTCGAGCACACCCATGTCGATCACGCGCGCGCCCGACTCCCTGACCCGACCGATGGTCGACCCCTTCGGGCGGCATGTCACCTATCTGCGTGTTTCCGTCACGGACAGGTGCGATTTCCGCTGCGTCTACTGTATGTCGGAGCACATGACTTTCCTGCCCAAGCGGGACCTGCTGTCTCTCGAAGAGCTGGACCGGGTATGCTCCGCTTTCGTGTCGAAGGGTGTGCAAAAACTGCGGATCACGGGCGGGGAACCGCTGGTGCGCAAGAACATCATGTGGCTGTTCCGGTCGCTGGCACGGCACCTCGAGTCGGGCGCGTTGGAGGAACTGACGCTGACCACCAACGGCAGTCAGCTTCCCAAGTACGCGGACGAGCTTGCAGCGATCGGTGTCAAACGCATCAACGTCTCGCTCGACACTCTCGACCCCGTCAAATTCCGCGCCATCACAAGGTGGGGAGACTTCGCCCAAGTGACGGCGGGTCTGGATGCCGCCGACAAAGCCGGCTTGGCCGTCAAGATCAACGCCGTGGCGCTGAAGGGTGTCAACGAACACGAGATTGCGGATTTGGTGCGCTTTGCTCATGGACGTGGTGCTGACCTGACGTTGATCGAGACGATGCCGCTGGGTGACATCGACGGGGATCGCACGGACCAGTATCTGCCGCTGTCGATTGTGCGCGCGCGCCTCATGGAGCAGTTCACGCTGACGGACATCCCCTATCGCACGGGTGGCCCTGCACGTTACGTGACCGTGAAAGAAACCGGGGGGCGGCTGGGGTTCATTACGCCGATGACGCACAACTTCTGCGAAAGCTGCAACCGCGTGCGACTGACCTGTACGGGCACGCTCTACATGTGCCTCGGCCAGGAGGATGCTGCGGACTTGCGCATTCCGCTCCGAGCCAGCTCCGATGACTTGCTGCTTTCCGACGCCATCGACGAAGCGATCGGCCGCAAGCCGAAGGGCCACGATTTCATCATTGATCGCCGCACGAGCCGTCCCTCCGTGCAACGCCACATGAGTGTCACCGGAGGCTGATCGCCACCGATCACCGGAGGGGACGCGTTCATATGGAAATAGAATTTCCATTGGAGTTCCTCGGTAACTGCTCACCCCTCTGCGGCAGTCTGACTCGGGTTGATGGCATTGAGTGCGGGCTCCCGGGCTGATTCAAGCTGTGGATGTCAACCGAGG